>JBKJUN010000371.1:0-8926 GCA_046590555.1 Bryobacter sp.
AGTACCGGGGGCTCTGCGCGGTAATCCATGCGCCAGGCTCTCATCGGTTGCTTGGGCGTACCAGAATCACCAAGCTCGCCATAGGCAACCAGTTCCTTCCGGTCGATGCGCGGATAGCGGCTTTCGGGCGGCGCGATGCCGTCCTTTGCCCATTCCTGCATTGTGCTGAGCAGGGCACGATAGAGCGGACGGTAGTCGTTCATGTTGGCAAAGTTGACGCTGCCCACTTTGGGTGGCGGCATCCGGCCGGGGCCGTGTTGGCTCCCCGCTACATAGTAAATGCGAGTGTTGGGGGCGAGTTCGGCGTCGCGCTTGCCGTCTGGCGTTACGTGGATCAACGCAGCATTGCGGCCCCAATATTCGTAGCTGCCATTGGTGTAGAAAACCTTCGGGGCGTCCTTGACCTTGGCCAGGAGCCCGTCGGTCAAGCCGGTTTCGGGGTCAGTCAGCGCGACATCGGTGTAGGGGAACAGATCGCTTGGATAGAAATGATTGAAGGTGGGATGGCCATCGCGGCTGGGTTGTGCGCCTCGGATGTTGAAACTTCCCCGCCCGGCACCACCGACGTTGGCCCAGACACCGTCGAAGACCTTGCGGCCTTTCTCATCCGTGTTAAAGCCGTCATAAAGGTATTGGCGCAAGAATCGCCCGCTTTGCGAAGTGCCAAAGGCAAGAGCACGCTTCATGTGGCGATATTGGTCGCCCAGGAGGGTCGTCCCGGCGTTTTCGTAGCGAAGGAAGCTAATGACATCACGAATCGCAGCCAGGCCCGTACCGGCCACTACAGGGTCTTTTGAAGGATAGACCGCTTCGTAGATCTGATAGGGCTGGAAGCCAGCGGTCATCTCGATTCCCGTCTTGGCTGCGTTGAGTTGCCATCCGTCGCGGATTTCCTGCCGTTTGCCGTCGCGACTGTCCCTGATCGTCAGTTTCACTGCACCGCTGGCGACATAGGCCTGCATGTTGCGATCCCCAAGATTCATCAGGGTGGCTTTAGCCTTGGGGACAAACTCGCTGCGGATCATCGCTTCAACGCCCTGGGCAATCGGCGGATAGACTCGCAACAGATCGGGAGAAACAGGCACATCCCATTGCCAACCGACCCAAACCAGCGTGTAGCCCTGCTCCATCAGGAAGGGTTCACCAAACATGCCCGTCAAGCCCTTGCCGCCGCGATTGGAGACTTCAAAGAGGATGGAACCATTGCCCGTTGCCGGGTCTCTGGGCTTGAGCACCACGAGGTCAGCCGAGAAGCGCACCATGCCCTTTTCATCTACCGGGGCGCGATCGATATCGCGGATGATCTGATTGGCGGGGAGCTTTGGGTCGAGGACAAAATAGGCCCGCGCTTCCACTCGTTCATATCGCTCACCAGCATCTCCACGCGACACCAGGTAAATCTTCTCCACTGCCGAAATCAATGGCGCAGGCAATGCCGCAGCCACCAGCAACAACGCAATCAAACGCATTTCTTAGATGCCTTTCAGATACTTGGCCACGAAGGGAACACCCTTTACGCCATGAAACACATGCGCACCGGGGTGCACTTCTGTGCCGAATGCTTCGCTCACACCAAAAACGGCATAGACCTGCCGGGTGGCCTTGGCACCTTCTTCAAAACCAGCCAGGGGGAAGATGCGATCCTGTTCGCCGCTCTCGGCAAAGAGTGGGCGTGGCGCAATTAAACCGGCGACGTCGCTCATCTCGGCCCAGTTCAGAATTCCCGGAACGTAATTGTCCATGCAGTGAGCAAGCGAGAGGATGCAATCGCGGAAGGTGTTGAGGTAACCCGACACCATTGCGGCCTGAATGCGAGTATCGAGTGCAGAAGCAAACAGGGTGCAGGTGCCACCACCGGAGATGCCTACGCAGCCGACGCGCTTGGCGTCGAGATCCTTGCGCGTCTCGATGTAATCGATCGTGCGCATCACGTCGTAGGCGCGCCAGCCAATCATCGTTTCGCCAAACAATAGCGCGGCACCGGCTGAAGGCTGACAACTGTTGTTGTTTATTCCTTTGACGGCGTTGACCGGGTCGCGACGGTATCCGAAGGCGAGTGGTTCAATGGCGAAGGCAGCCACACCTTGCTCAACAAACTGTAGTGCAAAGTCGGCTTGGTAGCCCGACTTGTCTGTGCGCTGTTTGCCTTTGTCGTCGATACCAACGATGTCATCGACACCGCGCCCGTGCCCAGGCACGCACACCATCACAGGAAGAGCGCCCGCCACTGCCTTGGGCTTCAGCAGGTAGCCCATCACTTGCATGCCTTCGCGGCTGGTGAATACAATTTTCTCGCGCGTGTAAGTATCGAAGTCTTTGGTCTCAAGCACGCGAGGCCGCAGGCTTACAGGATTCTCCGGGATGCCGCCTACAAGTTCGCGCAGCTTCAGTCTCAACTTGCGCTGCCATGCCCGGGCGGATGCTGGAGTTGTGGCGTTGAAGCGCAGGCGCAACGGTGCCGTCTTGTGACGCTCTCGCGAGTAAGCCACGGGGTCGAATCTGGCCTCTGGCATCGTGTCTGCATTCATGGCTGCAGCCATGCTTGTGAGTGCCATTTCGCGTCGTGTCATTCCTGATTCACCTCAACGACTTCATCAAAGATATCCGGGCGAAGAGTTACGCCAGCCATGCGGAGCCGGTCGAGAATCTTGGGCTTTACGCCGCTCCATTTGAAACGGCCCTTCACCTTGCCATCGGCCGTCATGCCGGTTCGTTCGAAGAAGAAAATGTCCTGTGTCATGACGCGGCCTTCTTCAACACCGGTCACTTCGGCAATCGACGTAATCTTACGTGAGCCATCCTGCAAGCGGGCCACCTGGCAAACCATCTTGATGGCGCTGGCAAGTTGCTGGATCAAAACCTTTGACGGGATCTCAAGGTCAGCCATCAGCATCATTGCTTCGAGACGCGAAAAGGCGTCGCGAGGCGTGTTGGCGTGGATCGTCGTCATCGAACCCTCCACGCCGGTATTCATCGCCTGCAACATATCCAGCGCTTCGCCGCCGCGGCACTCGCCGATGATGATGCGGTCTGGGCGCATACGAAGTGCAGTTCTTACGAGCTGGCGCTGGTTGATGCCGCCCTCTTTGTTGAGATTCGGGGGACGTGTTTCAAACTTGACGACATGGCGCTGTTGTAGTTGCAGTTCGGCCGTGTCTTCGATCGTTACGACGCGCTCATCTTCGGGGATAAAGCGCGACATCGCATTGAGCGTGGTTGTCTTGCCACTACCGGTTCCGCCCGAGATCAAGACTGTCGTCTTGGCGGCCACACAGGCGGCCATAAATTCCAGCATCGAGCGCATAATCGTTTGCTTCTCGATCAGCTCTTCGCTGGTGATGACGTGCTTGCCAAAGCGGCGAATCGACATCGAGGGGCCGTCGAGCGCCAGCGGCGGAATGATTGCGTTGACGCGGCTGCCGTCGGGCAGGCGGGCGTCGACAATTGGATTGGCTTCATCAACGCGGCGTCCGACTTTTGAGACGATCTTCTCGATCACATGCAGCAGGTGGGCGTTGTCCTTGAAACGGATCCCAGTGAGGGTGAGCTTGCCGAATCGTTCGACATAAACCTTATTTGGCCCGTTGATCAGGATGTCCGAAATGGAAGGCTCTTTAAGCAACGGCTCCAGCGGACCCAAACCAAAAACCTCATCGAGAACTTCTTCGATGATCTGGTTTTCTTCGGCCGTAGTCATCGGGACGCGCTGCTCTTGCAGCAGCTTTTCAACCACTCGCCCGATCTCCATCCGCACACGGTCGCGCGGCAGCGAGTTCACCTTGTCCAGGTTCAGCACGCTGATCAGTTTGCGGTGGATCTCGCCCTTCAGCTCAAAAGTGCGACTGGTGGCACGTAAATTTCCGGTACCCGACGGAGTTGGCGCTTTTTCTGCGACCGGGCCGACTTTGACCTCAGTGGGTGGTTTCATGCCAATGCGGCGCGAGACTGGACGAAAACTTTCCATGATCTAAAACCCTAACACCTCAAACCATCCCCGCGTCGCGCAAAAACTTTGCCGCTTCTTCTGGCGGGGTGGGATTGATGTAAAAACCAGTGCACCACTCGAATCCCGCGATCTTGGTGAGGCGCGGAATGATCTCGATATGCCAATGATAATGCTCCATTGCACCTTCATGTACCGGTGCGGTGTGAATGACAAAGTTGAAGCTTGGGCGTTCGAGCACTTTGTCGATACGACGTAAAAGTGTTCTCATGACCCAGGCGAGGTTGTGGATCATCTGCGGTGATGAATCTTCAAAGTGGCTGGAATGTTGCCGTGGCATCACCCAGGTCTCGAAGGGGAAGCGCGGCGCATATGGCGAGGCAGCCACAAAATAATCGGTCTCCAGAATCAGCCGCGTGCCGTTTTCCAGCTCCTGGCGCATCATGTCGCAGAAAATGCAGCGCTCACGGAATTCGAAATACTTGCGTGCACCGTCTATTTCTTCCTGCACTCTCTTGGGCACAATCGGCAGGCCGATGATCTGCGAATGCGTGTGTTCGAGCGTGGCACCGCCCAATTCGCCATGGTTCTTGAAGCAGACGATGTAGCGCATGCGTGAGTCGCGCTTGAGATCGCGGATGCGTTCGCGGAAGGCCCAGAACAATTCCTCTACTGCTTTCTCTGAGCAGTCAGAGAGGAAAAGGTCGTGATTTGGGGATTCGATGATGACCTCATGCGCACCAACGCCGTTCATCCGGTCGTAGAGGCCGTCTCCGGTGCGGTCGAGGTTGCCCTCAACGCGCAGGGCCGGAAACTTGTTAGGCACGACGCGGGTGGTCCAGTTTGGATCGTTGGCATTCCCTCCATCAGGGCGGAAGGCCAGGATCTCTGGAGGTGTTTTGGACTCATGTCCGGCACAAAACGGACAGAATCGGTTTGTCGGCCCAGCTACCGGCACGCGCACGAAATCACTCGGGCGCTTGGCACGTTCGACGGAAATAATCACCCACCGGCCAGTCACCGGATCGCGTCGCAATTCAGGCATAAGAAACTAACGATTCTCGCACAGGGCAACAGAGAATCTACGAGAAATGCTGGGGCGCTACGATCTCATCCCACTGAAAATCTTCCCGCCCAACACCTTGGCTGGCTGCATTCATCGCCAGCGATCGGCCCAGTGTATCAACCTCAATTCCCCGATACTTTCGCAGTGGTCCAAGTAAAACGTACTTGAGCGACGGCCAAACCTGGAGCATCAGCCCCTGAAGCAAGCCATAACGATTTGCCGGAGTGACTATCATCGAAGGATGAAACACGCTAAGCCGCGCAAAGCCCACCGCGGCAAGGCCATCTTCCAGTTCACCCTTGACGCGCAAATAGAATGATTTCGACCGCGAATCTGAATCAACAGAACTGAGTAGGACAAAGTGTTGCACTCCTGCCTTTTTGCATTCCGCAGCGAAGTCGAGCACAACCAATTTATCTAGCCTGACAAATTCTTCTCGACTAACTTTGGAAGGTTGCCCGACACCCAAGGTGCAGACAGCTACCTGGTGGCCGGCGAGCAAATGCCGGTATGAGGACGGCTCAGAGATGTCTACCAGGTGCTGACTCAAGCCCCTCCCGCTCAAGCCATCTAGCCCCTTGCGTCCAAGGAGAGTGAACCGCTCGAGATTCCCAAACTCGAGCAAGCTCGCAACAACGCGGCTACCAACTGCGCCAGTAGCTCCAATCATGACGACGGAGAGTGAAGGTTTCATATGCAGAGTTGTGGTATTTCCATCTATTGCTTATCTATTGGACACGGCATGGGTCGCTTGGTATAGGTCCAGGCGCGAGAGGAAATCGGCCCACAAACGGCGGCTATCCACCCGCGTAATCCAAGTGATGCGTCTTGAAGGGTTGGTTGGAGCTTCAAAGGCCATCGCCAGGCTCATCGACGGGCGTACGTCTTCGCGAGATTCTGTCATTCCCAGTAGATGAGCCAGCACAATGTTGTCCCAGATCATCCAGGGCTTGGTGAAATCGTCTTTCCGCAGTGGCTTGACGTGCCGGTAATACCAGGCGAGAAACTCAGTCCAGAGCCAGTCGCCGATTGGGCCGCGCCCGGCCACCATCGACTTCGCCTGATCGAGACTGAGTGCGAGGTCTCGGCGGCAAACGTCGCCGGGACCAGTAACGAGGGGAACGTCTGAATCCAGAACCACCTGCATTGCGATCGGGTCGTTGGCAATGTTGAACTCGTTTCCACCCTGCGCTGCATTATTGAAACCCATGTTCAGGACACGTATGCGTCGTGTGATGGTTGGATCTTTCAGGATTGCGGAGGCAACATCGGTAATCGCACCGATATTGAGTACCTGCAGTCGATTGGCTTCGTTATAGCCCTTTGATACTTGGATGAGAAAGTCCACTCCCGGGCTTGACTGGGGCTGGGTTCTTGAGACGAGCGGCAAACTGGCTCCTTCAATCAGAGGAGGGTGTGTCTGCATTCCCATACGATCTTCTACAACAGATCGTAGAATCCCCAGGGAGACCTTGCCAGCCGGCGGGCTGATACTCGGAGCATGAGCGGACAGAATCCCTTTTACGTCGAATGACGGTTGAAGCAGAAGATAGACAATCGCCCACTGGTCGTCCACCTCGTTGCCAACATCGGTAGAGAGAACAACGGGAATCGGTACCTGGCCGGGGAGTAAAGAAAGGGCTGTTAGAAGTAAAACCGCACGCTTATGGAGCATGAGAATAATCTATCGTCTTCCTCGCCAAAATTGAATCAGGCTAGTGGCGAACAGGTTCCAGTGAACTTGGTAGAGTGAAGCGAATTGCTGAGCCGCTACCTTGAATGGATTCCATCCAGATGCGCCCGCCGTGAAGTTCAACCATTTGCCGGCAGATGGGAAGTCCGATGCCAGTGCCAGGAATCTCATTCCCATGCAGGCGTTGAAACATTCCGAAAACCTTCTCAAGATTGGCGCGTTCAATCCCGATACCGTTATCGCGAATCGAAAAGAGCCAGCGGTCGGCAGCGCTATCGGCAGAAATCTGGACCTGCGGCGCCGATGCTCCACAGTATTGAATCGCGTTTCCGACGAGCTTTTCAAAGAGGCTCTCCAGCATCGCTTCTTCGGCAACCACTGTTGGTAAAATCACAGAGCTCACCTTGGCCCCGCTCGCTGTGATTGCGCCTGACAATTTCTCGATCGCACGTATAAGAACCTGATTGCAGTCTACTAGAGACAAATTCAACTCGCTGCGCTGAGAAAGCGCCCAGTATTCGCCGAGGGCTTTGACCAAAGCTTCGACGCGCAAGGCACTATCGAGAGCATCGGCGATGCAGGTCTCAGCAGCATTGCCAAGCCGGCCTTGGTAATCCTCCGCCAACATCCTGGTAACTTTCACAATCATGCTCAAAGGATCGTGAAGGTCTTGAGTGAGGGCGTTTCCGAAATTCCTCAGTTCTAAATTGGCGCGCTCAAGCGACTCCTCAACTCGCCGCCTCTCAGTGATGTCGATGGATGCAGCTACCGCACCACGAGGCTTTCCTCGTTCATCGAACAATGGCGTTGCACTGCCAAGCAGCCATCGAGAATCACCATCGTCAAAAAGCAGTTCAAACTCGTAGTTATCTACGCGAATGCCGGTATGCGCAGCGCGAACTAATGGCAAATCCTTGAATGGAATCTCATGTCCGTCTTTGAAGTTTCTCCAGTGGTTTACCTGATCCAGATTGATCGACGTGCTTTGAGCGTCGGCGCTGGTTGGGAATCGAAGTAGCTCGTAGGCTTTTCGATTCGCTTGAATCGTTCGGCACTCCACGTCTTTGGCGATGTACACGCCCACGGGTACAGTCTCAAGCACCGCTGTAATCTCGGCATGGAGTTTCTGCTCGCTCAAATCGGTAACGACAAGACAACAGCAGGCGACACCACCCAAAACAAGATTCTGCATAGACAGATAAACAGGCAATGCCGATGCGCCGCTGCCTATCAAACGCAATTCAGCTTTCCTTCGGCCTGAGCTCTTCAGTAATATCGTGACCAAATCGACATCTTCAGGAACAACAAACTTTGTGATGCTCACACCGATGACATGTTCAAGCGGATGGCCCAGCATGGTTGCGAATGGTCTGTTCGCAAAAAGAATGACTCCGTGCAGATCGAGAGTCACTGCACCTTCGGCCATCTCTTCGACCATCAACCGGTAGGCCGCGTCAGCGCCCTTGAGAGTGTAGACCCGGTCTCCCTCCGGGCCCGCAGCCACTATGGCGTCTACCTCGCCGTCTCTAATCGCTCTTAGCGTTTCTTCGGCGTCCTCAACCCGCGCTTGCAGCGCGGTGATACGAGCCAGAAGCTGCTCTCGCTTTTCACGAATCATTTTTGTCCTTCTTGAGCTTGCGAAGAGTTGCTCGGCTGGCAAGATCCAGCCCATCCATTAACTTTGCGCTATCGGAAAGATCGCCTACCATCCTTCGCATCGGCAGCGGATGCTTCTTGACTAGCGTCGGGGTAAACACAATCTGCTCGGGCTTGGCCTGCTCAGGGTTCTGGTAAATGTCGACAACTTGGAGGTCGTAACAACCGGCGAGATGTTCTTCACAAATGGCGCGGATGTTCTGGATTGCCCTGATGCACTTTGGTGTGGTGCCGGTGATAAATAATTTCAGCAAATAGCGCTCATCTTTGGGGCCGTTCGCCAGCGCCATTTCAAAAGCAGCGGTCAGATCTTTCGGCTTTGCTTTCGGCATTATGCCAGACCTGACTGGCGTGACTTCAGATCCAGACCAACCAATACTTTCTCAGTATTTGACAGATCTCCAATGATTTTTCGCATTGGTTCAGGAAGCTTTCGCACCAATGTCGGGAGAGCAAAAATCTGGTCACCCTTGGCCAATTGCGGATTCTCAAGCAAGTCCACAATTTCAATGTGATACTCGCCAGCAAGGTGCTCCTCGCAGATGCGCTTTAGATTGGCAAAAGCCTG
>JBKJUN010000437.1:0-14211 GCA_046590555.1 Bryobacter sp.
GTCGAATGGGAGGTGGAGCAGGGCCAAACGCAAATCGTAGAAACGCTTCCCCATCCGAACGTCCACCTGGTTTTTGCTTCTGAAGATGGCAGTGCAATGGTGCATGGGGTCCAAACCCGCAAGTTTCGCCGCCATCTGAAGGGACATGCGCGCGTCTTTGGAGTGAAGTTCCGTGCGGGCGGCTTTTATCCCTATATCGATGCACCTGTTTCAAGCCTGCGAGGCAAGACGATTGACGCGAAGCTAATCTTTGGAGATTCAGTTTCAAGCCTCCATCCGATCCTTTGTGGCGAGTCTCCTGAAGCGTATCGTATCGATCAGGCGAACGATTGCTTCATGCGCCTGCTGCCCGAACGCGATCCAGATGCTGAATCCGCAGCGATCATCGTCGACTCGATCCTGAAAGACTCTGAGATCCGAACTGTGTCGGCCCTTTCTGCCTCTTGTGGTCTTAGCGCGCGATCGCTGCAACGGCTATTCCAGCAGTATGTAGGTGTGAGCCCCAAATGGGTTATCTGCCGCTACAGGATGCACGAGCTTGTGGAGTTTCTCAACCTCGGCGGGGAGGTGGATTGGGCAACAATGGCGGCAGAGTTGGGCTACTTCGATCAATCGCACTTAATTCGAGATTTCCGGCGCACCACCGGCTGGACTCCAGAGGCCTATCGCCAATCGCGCGCAGGCACTTTGTCATAAATAATGGGCCTACCGTAGGCTCGTGGGAAGAAGAAGCGGTCGGTACTAATCTGCGGATGCCTATTCCGTTTTTCGGGTTCTATAGCGCTATTTCAGCGCTTCGCTGATCTCAATATCCCGCTTCAAGACGTCGGTAAGAAGCTGCGAAAGGCCAACCCCTTTTCGCTCGGCCTTCTCCGAGAAATACTCCCAGACACTCTTTTCGATCGATGCGGGCAGGAAAACAGTCGCTTCTGCCGCAATATGATGACGACCTCGCGTGGCCTTGCTGAAGTCGATTTCCGCCGGCATTTCTTGATCCGTGGGTTGGTTGGTCATTTGCTTTCCGTGTAGAAGCCAATCTCAGTCGCCGTTGATCGGCGAGCGGTAATGAGTCGAATCTTGATCAGGCCGATTCCACTATCAGCCCAAAGGTAAGCTACCGACATTGGCACCCCATTTCTTGCCAATCCTATCGAAAACCACCGCTCTTCCGACTCGCTGTGCGTCGAGTCGGCGACAGTGAGCATTTGAGGATCGGTAAAGATTGACGATGCCACTTCGAAAGAGACACCGTGTTTGCGGAGGTTGGCCTCAGCCTTAACCGCGTCCCATTCAAATTGAAAGTGGTTTTTATCCAAATCCCTACTCTTCTCATATTCTATACCCGCCGGAGAACTCGCCATGTCTCCCGCAACCTAGACCCTGGTGACCGGGCCTAACAGCCACCAAGCTGCGCGAGGCCAAGAAGTTCATGACATGGCATTTCATCAAGGCCGTATTCTTGCTTGCGGCCTTTCCTATCGTCTTTCCTCCGCTCGATTTCCGCAATAATACGATGCGATATAGGTTTGACGAAGACGGGATTCATACGGGAAAGCGAATCCTGTTTCGTCGTGCAATCATGCTGAACTATTCCTCGATGCAGGATCTCCACCTTCATTCGGCGGAGAGGTGGATTGGGCGAAAATGGCGGCAGAGTTGGGCTACTTCGATCAATCGCACTTAATTCGCGATTTCCGGCGCACCACCGGCTGGACTCCAGAGGCTTATCGCCTCTCACACGCAGACACTTTGTCCTGAATAATGGGCCCAGCGTAGGCTCGTAGGAAGGAGAGGCGGTTGGTACTGATCTGCGGATGACCATCCCGCTTTAAGACGTCGCTAAGAAGCCGAGAAAGGCCAACTCCTTTTCGCTCGGCCTTCTCCGGGAAATACTCCCAGACACTTTTTTCGATCTATGCAGGCAGGAAAACAGTCGCTTCTGCCGCAATAGGATGGCGACCTCGCGTGGCCTTGCTGAAGTCGATTTCCGCCGGCATTCCTTGATCCGTGGGTTGGTTGGTCATTTGCTTTCCGTGTAGATGCCACTCTCTGTCGCCGTCTACCGGTGAGCGATAATGAGTCGAATCTTGATCATGCCTTGGCCTTCCCCAGTCCTTTGATAGAGGGGAAAAGCTAAAGTTGCCGGCTCAATCATTCAAGTACTTTCTTCATGCCGCGATTCAATCGCTAAGACCGGCGTCCGTTGTTCGCAGAGACAGCCGTCCAGGCGTATTGCAGCCAATATTCGCAAATAACAGACAACATCCGCCGTTGTTTGTCAAAGTCGACTGGCTTCGTGAAGAAAGAGTTTGCTCCACCCGCGTAGCACCGTTCGATGTCCTTTGGATTGTTCGAGGTAGACAAGATGAGCACTGGCGTGGCGCGAAGCCACTCCTCGCCACGAATTTCCAACAGCAACTCGTACCCATGGACAACGGGGAGGTTCAAATCCAGCAAAATGAGCGCAGGAAGCGTCGTCTCCCCATCATTGCGACCATTTTGCATGAAGGAACGCACGGCCCTTCCGTCCGGCAAATGAACGACAGGTTGGCCTATACCGAGCCCTTTTAGCAGCTCGGTGGTGATTTCAACATCTTCATAGCTATCGTCAATGATCACAATTGGTTGTGTAATGTCAGTTGTCATATCTCATGCTTCTCAGGCCCCAGAGTAAAGTAAAAAGTAGAGCCCTCGCCCGGCGTCGATTCAAACCAGATCCTGCCGCCATGCCGTTGAATCATGCGGCGCGTGATTGTGAGGCCCGCGCCAGATCCGCCGCCAAACTCGCGTCGGCCATGCAATCGCCGGAAAATCTGGAACACCTGCTCGGCGTGCTGCGGATCAATCCCGATGCCGTTATCGCGAACGAAATAGGTGACAGGGTTCTGTTGCTTATACCCGATCTCAATCCATCGCTCCGGCTTGTCGTTGTATTTGGCGGCATTCGTGATCAGGTTCTGTAAAACTTCCTCCACCAACTGGGCATCGCAACTCGCCATCGGCAGAGGTCGTAGAATACGCAGCGTGATGTTACCCTCGTCAAGCCTGGGTTTTATGGTCTGTACCACATGTTCCACGATTGCATTCAAATCTACCGGGACCAATTGCAAGTCCATGCTCCCCACCTTCGAGTACTCCAATAGCGAATCGATCAGCGCGTCCATTCGCTGGGTTAGGGTTTGGATTGTCTCCAGATATTTCTTGCTCTTGGCATCGAGGGCGGAATCGGCGTGTAGCAAGCCAGAGAAGCTATTTATGCCACGCAACGGTTCCTTTAAATCGTGCGCGGCAATGTAAGCAAAGGAATCGAGTTCCATGTTGCTCTGCTCCAGTTGCCGATTCAAAAGTGAAACTTCTTCTGCGCGGTGAAGCACTACCTCGACGATCTTCCGGCGGAGATCTCCGGCACCTTCCAGTTCCCAGCTCTCCCACGATGCCGACCGGCCGCTTACCGATTGCTTCCACAACTCAAATGAGCGTCGTGGCGTTAACCGGACGCTATCTCCTTCGATTGAAACCTCAACCGGCTTCTCAGGATTTCCCGCCCAGTTCACCGTTTGGGTCAATTCCGGCCGGAACCAAAGAATCATGGCGGGATGCTCGTGCGTCAAGCGGATCCCCATCACGCCCGCTGCCGACCGCTGAAATGCCTCGGCTTCCGGGTAAAGTGAGGCCAGCCGGTCAGTGGAAAACACCGGTTCCGCTTGAGTTGCAACCCAATTTGCCAGACGTAATACCTGCTCGGCCGTAGGTGTTGTTCCCAGAAGGCGTACTCCTCCTTCCGCTACCACTGCCGCACCGCCCGCATCCATGTTGGTCAAAACTGTTGGTTCATGTTTTGTCAGCCCATCGCGGAAGTCTTTTTCCCGCGCCATGTGTTCAGAAAGCTGGTCACACGCGGCCGCCAACTTCAACTTGTTGCGATAGTTGCCAGCCTCCTCTTTGGAATCCATCAACAAGGAAATCATGTGCCCTAAAAACTCGCACGCCATCCGCGTCTCATACTGCACATGCATAGGTTGTTCATGGTTCTGGCACGAGATCAGGCCCCACAGTTGGCCTTTCTTCAGTAAGGTAATCACCAAGGTTGCCTGAGCCCCAATGTTCTTCAGGTAATCCGTATACATCACCGACACGCTGCGGGTGAAAGCATAGCTGAGGTCCAACGGCCCATTTGTCACTGGATTGGTCGCCGGTACAATGGGAATCGGCTGATAACAAGTATTCGGCAGATGCCGCACCCAGGTGAGAGAGAACATTCGCCGGGCGGGTAGCGGAATGTCCGAAGCCGGGTAGCGAAGTCCAAGGTAAGCTTCAAGCCCTGGTTTCAATGACTCTGCTGCCACATCCCCGCTGCCATCCTCTAAAAAGCGATAAGCCATAACGCGGTCAAAGCCAGTGAACGCGCGGATTTCCTCCACCGCCAGCTTTAAGAACTCATCCAGACTGTCCGTAGCCTGCAGACGGCTGATGGCCATGCGTAGCTCCGAATAAATATCCAGCGTATCGGCGGCGGCCTCCCCGGCCATCTCCAATTCCAGGATCAGCACGCCATCGATCCTGTGGCCAAAAACATGAAAACGCTGTCCCCCCCCCACATCCAAACGAAGCAGGTGCACTGGTGAACCTTCCAACTTCGTCGAGCCAAGACGCTTGCGCAGATGGTCCGTTTGTGGAGCCCCAAGTAGAGTTTCAAAATTGCTGGTCAGCAAATTCTCCATCGAGATACCGAAGACTGCAGCGGCATTGGCGCTGGCTTGCAAGACGCGTAAGTCCGGCTCAAGCAACACAAGTAGCACTCCGTGCGGCTGAATGGCTGCAGAGTACTGGATCAGTTCCCGATCACAATTACTAAGCTCTACATTCTCGGCTGTGACGGAATGTTCGTCTAATTTTGCCATTTTGGTCGCTTGATTCATGTCCGTTCCTTTCATCGTTTAGAAGTCAGGTAGTAAAAGCAGACAAACAAATCATTCGTATGTAAGCCAGGTGTCGAAAGTCTGAAAGGTGGCGCATGCCGATTGAATGACCGCTGCTTGGGTGACTTCCTCTGAAACGCTGTTTAGAAGTTCGCAAAGGCCTTTCCACATTGACCCTCGCTCGTCGCCGTAACTGGTGAAAAACGCGCAGCCTGTTTCGGAGCTAATCCCGAGAACGGCGAAGACGTGACGCGAGATGATAGCACCGCCAAGGGTCGCCCCTTCAGTGACGTATAGACAACCGAGCGCATCTGCCACAGTAGAAAGCGTCGGTAGTTTCCCGCAGCGGGGCAGTCTGCCGACATCATCGGCGGACAAACCGAGCTCACCGAGATCCTGTTCGAGGCGCGCCGTCTTCTTTCGCAAAAAATAGTCGGGGCACGCCATATTTAGGCTCGGCACTTGGGCCATGCGCAATTCGAGAGGTGCATAGAATCCATAAAACCGCGCAATCAATTGGCGGTACTCTGTCGAAGAAAGATCTGGACGAAGAACATCCACATGCTTCTCAATCGCTTCATGGAAAGGTCTCGTCGCTTGTCTGAGCTGCACAAGCAGCGAGGGCTCTGGCGTTTTTGACGTCATGCCTTAGCTTGAACCTCGCTCGAATTCAACACCTTCCCGATTAGCGTTCCAAGCTCGGTAGACGCGTCGAATGAAGCGGGCTTGCAGATAAAGTGCGCGTTCTGGAATTCCGAAATTGCCATGCGGTCCCTAGGTGATAAAAGTGAACTCCATATGATCACAGGGACATTTTCGAACGATGGCTGCGGCCTTATAAAGCGTAGCAATTCCTCTCCATCGTTTCGTGGCAAGTTCAAATCGAGCAGAACGAAGTCGGGCAAGATGCTGCTCGGAGGCTGGATCAAGTTTCGAGCTGTCTCTCCGTCCTGAATCAGATGGATTGCGAAACTGATCCCGGCTTGCTTCAAACCAATTTCTAAGTTGTAGACATCGGCGCTGTTATCTTCTAGCACCACGAGCCCATAAGCCATCCCATGCCTTCCTTTTCTCTTTATCTGCAATATATTGTCAAATAATATCAGACTGTGCCTGATTGGCCGCCCGAATAAGGTAGTAAAAAACCTCGAAGGTAGCAGGTAACTGAAGGTTTAAAGTATTAGCTTCGACCAATCGGCGGAGGTCAGGCGGCTTTTTCTTGCCCCACAGGCTGTCATTCCAAACGCCAACTTAGCCTGAACATCTAGAACTCCGCTAGCGTATACTCACCAGGAAGATGATCGACAGCCGCAGCTCCAAATCGCCTCCCGTGCCAGCGCACATCACAGCAATTGGCTTTTGCTTTGAGGACAGCCTGATATGCACCTTGCACAATAGCCAATAAAATCAAGGCTTCGGTGAGTGTTCTCCCGAAAAGAAGCATCCCACAAATGGACTGCGTCTCCCGACCGAAACAACGCTATCTGTTGAATCTAAGGCCACTTTCCACTCAAACCTCAAAAACGCCAAAACTGCAAATTTGGCGAAATTCCGCCTGGGAACAGGTCTCCCGATTTTTCAATCCCGTCCACCATTCGCTCTTGCATCTTTTGCTAGGCGTCCGCGTCTTCTTCCCTTTGCTTCGGTTTGCGGCTACCAACGCTCGCAGCCCTTACTCGCGTAAGTCTTTACCGCATCCCAACAGTAAAATCCCGAGTCGGCCCGCGCCCGGATCTTCTTCACTGTCCTGGGTAAATGTTCGATTACCGTCTTGAGATGCACGGCGATCTCCTCGCCGTCCGGCCGGTCGCCCTTGCGCAAGCCCCCGCCTGCGTACTCCCGCGTCTCGGCCACAAAGGTCAGGATCGGTTGATAGCTCCGCTTGCCCTTGTTCTTGGGGTTGTAGCTGACTCGACCGCCCATCTGCGAGCCATACAGCGTATGCACTGTCGTGTCTGTGTCGAGCGCCACTTCCGTCAACTTCACATTGGTCGCGTCCCACACCCGCTGTCTCAGACGCGCTTCCAGCCGCCCCAACTGCACCGCCACCGTCAAGTGCAAGGAACTCAGAAAGCGCCAGAACGTCGATTGCACCGGCAGCCGTGCCACCCTCAAGATCCCCAGAATCATCGGCTCCCGCTCCAGATACTGTAAGTGGTTCAAGCGCGAGAATCCCACATACACCGCCAGCACCATACTTAATAGAAACTGATAGGGTTCCATCGAGCGCGTCTGGCACCGCAACTCCAGGTTTACCGTCTCGTGCACCAGTTCCTCGAAGCCCAGCTTCTCCAGCATCGCCGCTGCTGGTAACAAGCCTCCATAGGCAGTCAGGTTTCACCCATCGAAGCCATAAGGCGTCTAGGCATTGATTTTATTAGCCCCCGGCTTTACTTCATCCACCACAACATCGACGCCTTCTTCATCCATTTCTACATTTGTCGACTTCACCTTTCGGGTTGCTCCTTCAGCGTGCGTTCAACCACACGCAAATTTCGCTTCCTTCAGTTTTAACTCAAGCCCGCTGGCCTCCCCAGCATTGCCTCACCTCAACAAGTCTGCTCATGCCCGTCTGCCTGTGCATAATTTAAGTTATAATCGTCGCGAGAAAGCTAGTTAGCGACGTCAATAAAAAGAACGGAGGTGACTGCCATCGGTTGGTCACTAGGATTGGGTAAGATTGCCGGCATACGCGTGCAAGTGCATTTCACGTTTTTGATTTTCATGGCCTGGATCGTGTTGTCCGGGTTACTCGCAGGCAAAACTCAACAGGTCGTCCTGGCTAATGCGCTCTTCATGCTGGCACTATTCGGCTGCGTTGTCCTGCATGAGTTCGGACACGCACTAACTGCCAGGCACTACGGTATTCTGACGAAAGACATCACGCTTCTCCCTATCGGCGGCGTGGCACGCCTGGAGCGAATGCCGGATGACCCGTACCAGGAACTTTGGGTTGCGTTGGCCGGCCCTGCCGTCAACGTCGTCATCGCAGCGGGCCTCTGGATTTGGTTGTACCTCACTCGGGGCGGAATGAACCTCGCGGAAATCGACATCTCTACTGGCTCCTTAGTCGAGCGCATACTACTGGTGAACATTTCACTCGTAGTATTCAATATGCTGCCTGCCTTCCCCATGGACGGTGGCCGCGTCGTACGAGCGCTCCTGGCAACTCGCTTGGAATATACGAGGGCTACTCAAATCGCGGCGAACCTGGGGCAGGGCATGGCGCTCCTTTTTGGCATAGTCGGGTTTTTCTTTAACCCAATGCTGATGTTCATCGCTCTCTTCGTGTGGATTGGCGCCGCGCAGGAATCGAGCATGGTACTGATGAAATCCGCCTTGGGTGGAATACCGGTAAGTGCGGCGATGATGACTACCTTCGAAACCGTCGCGCCTGAAGATAGCTTGGAACACGTGTCGCGCTTGATTCTGAATGGCGCCCAACAGGATTTTCCAGTTTTGAACGGTGACCAAGTCGTCGGCGTTGTCACCCGGGACGCTCTACTGAAAGCCCTGGCGCAGAAGGATGATCCGGTAGTAAGTGAGATCATGCACCGGGATGTGGCTTTCACCGATGCTTCCGACATGTTGGAAAATGCTCTCCAACGGCTGCAGACATCCGGCTGCGATACTTTGCCGGTCCTCAGAAATAAGAAACTGGTCGGTTTACTTACGGCACAGAACCTGGGGGAATTCCTGATGATTCAGGCCGCGCGAAATCGGCGAAAGCAAGTAGCATCCATCGTCCGTGAGGCAACGGTTTAATGGCGCATGTTGAGCAAGTGGAGATTCCCAAGGATGGCGAGTGGCATAATCGCTCAGCAGATGACGTATTGGCTTCCCTAAAATCCGCTGCTACCGGACTGACTTCGGAAGACGCAGCGCAGCGCATTAAGGCGGAAGGGCCAAATGAGTTGCGGGAAACCAAGCGTGTCAGTCTGCTGTGGCTCTTCCTCGGCCAGTTTAAAAGTCTCATCATCTGGATTCTCATCGTCGCCGGACTTGTGTCCGGTGCGCTCGGCGATGCAGTCGATGCGGCCGCCATCTTCATAATCGTCTTGCTCAACGCTGCCATCGGCTTCTATCAGGAATACCGTGCCGGGGAATCGATTGCGGCCCTCCAGAAGATGACCGCTCCTACCGCCAAGGTACGGCGCGACGGACAGATCGCCTCGATTCCCGCCTCGGGCGTCGTCGCGGGTGACATCCTCCTTCTCGAAGCTGGCGATCTTGTCGCCGCTGACGCGCGGCTTCTTGAAGTAGCGTCTCTCAGGTGCATTGAGGCCGCCTTAACTGGTGAGTCAGAGGCCGTATCGAAGAGTGTCAACATTTTGAGTCAAGCCGGCATCCCGCTCGGCGACCGCGAGAACATGGTCTTCAGTGGGACAGCAATTGCCGCTGGGACAGGTCAAGCGGTGGTCGTCGCCACAGCAATGAAGACGGAGTTGGGCCGAATTGCCGGACTCATTGAGAAAGCATCGACAGAGCAGGGTACCCCACTTCAGCAGAAACTGGACGCCGTCGGGCGGATCCTGGTTTGGGTCGCGTTGGGGGTGGTTGCACTTGTGTTCGTGCTGGGCCTGCTTCGGGGAACCGAACTGCTCGAACTATTCCTGACCTCAGTCAGCCTTGCCGTGGCAGCTGTGCCGGAAGGGCTTCCTGCGGCGGTCACCGTCGCCCTTTCCCTTGGTGTTTCACGAATGGCGCGCCGCGGTGCGCTAGTGAGGAAGCTCGCCGCCGTGGAGACCTTAGGCTCCACAAGCGTCATCTGCACCGACAAAACTGGCACCTTAACAGCCGGCGAGATGACCGCCAGAGCGCTCTTCGTCGCTGGCCACAGCTACGAAGTTACAGGCGAAGGCTATGGTCCCGATGGCGAAGTCCGCATGGAAGGCGGCAAGGCCGAAGGGCCGCATGCCGCGCCACTACTCCAACTGGCAAGCGTCCTGATTGGCTGCAACAACGCGCACCTCCTTCAGGAAGATGGGAAGTGGAAGGTGGTCGGAGACCCGACCGAAGGTGCCTTGTTATCGGCGGCGGCCAAAGCCGGCGGAGACCGCACTCGGATTGAGAAAGAATGGCCGAAGCACCAGGAAATTCCTTTCGACTCTGATCGCAAGCGCAGTACGGTTATCCGTAGGATGCCGGTAGGAAATTTGCGGGCGTTCATCAATGGCGCACCCGACTCCCTGTTGGAGCGCTGCACTCACATATATACGAGTACAGGAATCCAACCGCTTGCCGATCAAGACAGACAAACTCTCCTGAAGCAAACCTCCGCCATGGCCACTCAGGCGCTGCGTGTACTCGGCTCGGCCTATCGTGACTTGGATCCATCGTCGACCGACCTCACCGCAGATGCCGTAGAGCGCGATCTGGTCTTTGTAGGGTTGACCGGAATGTACGACCCGCCACGGCCCGAGGTCAAGGCGGCGATATCAACCTGCCATTCCGCCGGTATCCGTGTCGTGATGATCACCGGCGACCATCCTCACACCGCAGTTGCCATTGCCAAGGAGCTGGCGATCGGGTCGGACGCTCCTGCACTAACGGGTCTCGAACTGGACAAGATTGACGATGATGAACTCAAGCGGCGCGCTCCCGAAATCGCAGTCTACGCCCGCGTCACCGCCGCGCATAAACTCCGCATTGTGCATGCGTTAAAAGCCAATGACGCTGTAGTGGCGATGACCGGCGATGGAGTGAACGATGCCCCGGCCATCACAGGGGCGGATATCGGCATAGCGATGGGGAAAACGGGAACCGAAGTCACCAAGCAGGCGGCGGATATGATCATCACCGATGACAACTTCGCCACCATCGTCGCGGCCGTAGAGGAAGGCCGCGGAATCTACAGCAACATACGAAAAACGCTAGCGTTCTTGCTGGCTGGAAACACTGGGGAGCTGCTGCTAATGACGGTCGCCGTCGCTGTCGGCTTACCCTTGCCGCTTCTACCCATCCATCTCCTTTGGATTAATCTGATTACCGACGGCCTGCCCGCACTTTGTCTGGCCGGCGACCCGATCGACCCCGGCGTGATGAAAAGCCTCCCGCGCCGGCGTTCCGAGAAAATGATGAATGCGGGCTTTCTCGGCTATATGTTCCTCACAGGCTTCCTGACCGCTGGCGTGTCATTAGCGACCTACCTGTACGTCCTAAAAACGGGAAACCTGGAAATGGCCAGGGCTTCCGCCTTCACTGTGTTGGTCTTTGCCGAGCAGTTAAGATCCTTCGGCGCTCGCAGCGAAACAAAGCCGATCTGGCACATACCCTTCTTTTCCAATCGAAACCTCGTCATCGTGGTCGCCTTGTCCATCGGTCTCCAGGTGTGGAGTCAACACAGCTTGACATTGGGCGGATTCCTCAAGACTCCAGCCATACCACTGAGTGCTTGCCTCGTCTTATTCGCGATCGGCGCGATTCCGATGTTGATGTTAGAGGTGGTGAAGACATTGCGGCACGCGCGACCAACTGGCCCGTCCTCTGACGTGAGTAGCGCTGAACCAAAGGCCGCCTGAACAGTCGCAAATGATGCAGTGACCGCCGCTTCCACCGCCTCCCTCTTAAGGTTGCCGCGTTTCTGCAAACGTACAATCATACAAGTAGTTTAGTTTGGACTAAGCCTGCCAAGTTAGGCTCATGGCGACCAATATCCACGAAGCGAAAACCCATTTCTCACAACTCCTCGAGCGTGCAAGCCATGGTGAGGACGTGGTGATCTCCAAAGCTGGCGTTCCAGATGCTGTTCTAGTCCGAATCGACCGCTATAAACCAAAGCGCGAGTTGGGTTTTGCCACCGGCGTGTTTACAATGTCCTTTATTGAAGACTTCAATGCTCCGCTCGATCCCGGTACCCTGGCCCTCTTCAATGGGGAATCTGACTCTTGAAGCTACTCCTTGACACCCACGTTTTCCTCTGGGCGATAGGGGATCTGGCAAAGCTTCCGCGCCAAGTCGTGGACATGCCGCGATCTGACCAGAATCAGCTTTTGGTCAGCGCAGCCACTGCCTGGGAGATCACCATCAAGGTGGGCATCGGCAAGCAGCTATTTTGGCAACACGGCCCACCCGCAAATCGACTCGACAGCTTTATCGACCGTCTCGGTGCCACCTTGCTCACAGCCGATCGCGCCTTCAGCGATTTCCCCGGATTGACCACACTCCGGTTCTAAGGCAGCCATATTTAGAGCAGGTCGCTTCCCGGTTAAACTCATAACTTCCTAATAACGATCGAACCAGCTTTGAGAAACATAGAAGACGTTCGAACGCCATCTACGAGCGATCAAGAAAGAGAGGGCTGAACATAGCTAAGAACTTTCAGGAACTCCGCGCAAAAATATCTCCCCAAGCCAAGGCGGCGAGTGATGCCGAGCACCGTCGGCTGATCGAGGAAATGCCTCTGCAGCAGTTGCGCAAGGCGCGTTATTTAATCCAAACCAAGATCGCAGAAGTTTCGCACATGGGGCAGGGCGACGTCTCCATACTCGAGCGGCGCACCGATATGTACGTCAGCACACTCGCCAGCTATCTCCAGGCGGTTGGCGCAGATCTGGAAATCCGCGCCATCTTTCCGGATGGCCGCGCTGCTCAAATCACTTAGTTTGCGGAGTAGCAGCAATTCAACCGATTCGCCCAATTAAGCCGGTCTACCTCAGGCACTTTTTGGCGGTAATCGACGCCCTTGGAGATATCACAACAAAATGAGCGCAAAGACGAATCTAAATCTGGATCAGTACCAGTTCACCGTTCGTCCCTTGTCGAAGGATGAGGGTGGCGGCTACCTGGTGGAGTATCCAGATCTACCAGGATGTGCACAAAGTGCGTTTGACTTCAATTCCACACCGGGTGTTGCCGAACTGCTCCGCGCAACCGGCTGAGATGGCAACGGCATGAACCGTCACCGCACGGACGGCGACGCTATCAGCCGCCTGCTCATTCCGTGAGAGCGCGTCGAAGAGCAGAGCCTTGCCCAAACCCTTGCCTTGTTGCGTCTGATCCACACCAAGCCTTGCTAGCAGCACTATGCCAATGGGATGGTTGGCTAAACCTTTGGGCGATCCGTTGCGGGCTCTCATGCTTGTGTATGGAACCGGTCGTGAGGGCGTAATAGCCAACGATTCGATTCCCTTTGAGAGCTACATGGGGAGTGGCGGAGTCTGCTTGCTGATTCGTCCAGGAGAACTTTTGAAGCCATAGGTTCAGCGTCGGCTTTCCGCAATCGAAGTTGCCAAAGTCTTGTTCGCGGCTCAGCTTGTCGATGATGAATTCAGGCTTCGGCCCCGGTGTCATGATCGGCGTTTTGCAACGTGCGGCTCGGTAAACAGTTGCCGCAACCGAGGCTTGTGTCTTGCTGGCCGGTCTAAGGCCGTCATAAATGCCTTCCACTACTTTTCGTCGAGAACGAACCGGGTTTGATCAGCAAGACTTTGTTCAGTCTTTTCGCAGGCGCTCCGCATGATAAATTCAGCGACGTTCATCCCCTGCCGCTCGGCGGCAACTTGGATCATCATCTCTTCGGAGACGGTCGCACGCAATTGGAACCGGCGGTCGCGGGCTTGATCGGGTGTAGAGATGGCCATGATTACCTCTGTACTTATTGCACTGCCAACGTACTTTGATCGCCAACCCTTGATTCAGTGCCGTTCTGTCGCTGAATCTGGCTGGTATGGGGAGAGGAACAGCGAGTTGCTGGCATTGGCCGATCCACTCTGAGATGGGTGCCGCACACTGGACGCACTAAAAACTTTTCTCGCGTAAATACCCCGCTGTGATACTGGTGGCATGTGCTGAGAAGGCGCAGCCAGACCGGGCGACTTGGCACGGACCGGATGCATCGCTTAGTCCCAAGCTTGGCTGCCGACACCTCGCGTGCTCCATCCTTATCCCGAACTGCGCTTTGAAGCCAGAATCCAAAGTAGGAGCCGTATGCGTGAGTAGCGCCCGTACGGATCTATGCGGGGTTGTGTCAAGAACGTGCTCGAAAGGGCACGATGCTGTATCAGAGATGAAGGAGGACCCTTCGCAGTCGGCTTCGAGGAGCAGGCTGCAAACGACCGTAAGCTGCTGCTGCCCAATGGCGGTGGTGGTGAACGTTACGGAAAAAGCGCAACTGCGATTGCGTCACGTGTTGATTAGAGAGACGAATGCAAGTGAACCACTGATGAGGCCTTGAAACAGATATACAGGAGACATCAAAACTGGAGCGCCCCCGCTGTCCGGGAAAGAGTATGGCGGAAACTTGATTACTGGCCATACGGTGTCCGGGGTACAGGTGGCGTGACTTTAGCCT
>JBKJUN010000666.1:0-4092 GCA_046590555.1 Bryobacter sp.
GGGCAACGTCCGTACCGGCTACTGCATCATTGCCTTGACTCAGGACGAAGAGCTGGTCAGGCTCATGGGCGATGTCTCAAAGGAGTTTAAGAAGATTGACCCGAAATCGCTGAAGGACAACTTCATCGCGATCTGTGGATCTTCCTACGAGAGCTCGGAAATGAAAGACCTTGGCGATGGAGAACCCTCTGCCGCTGCGAGCCAACCCGGCCCTGATGGAGCACCTCGGGTAAACCCGAATTCTAAGTCTCCGAACCTCGACGCCTACACAATCAACCTGACCGAGAATGCAAAGAACGGCAAGATTGATACGGTGCTGGCTCGCGATTTTGAGATCCGGCAGGTAGTCGACATCCTGACTCGCCGCCGCCAGAACAATCCAATCCTGGTTGGTGAGGCTGGCGTCGGCAAGACGGCAATTGTGGAAGGCCTCGCGCTCCGTATCGTCGCTGGCGACGTACCACCGCCGCTCAAGAATGTAACGCTTCGCACTCTCGACCTTGCCCTGCTTCAGGCGGGCGCAAGCGTCAAAGGAGAGTTTGAGAATCGTCTCAAGGGATTGATCGATGAAGTCAAGAAGTCGCCTACTCCGATCATCCTGTTCATCGACGAAGCACACACGATGATTGGCGCTGGCGGCCAGGCAGGACAGAACGATGCGGCCAACTTACTCAAGCCTGCTCTCGCCCGCGGTGAGCTTCGTACGCTAGCTGCCACGACCTGGGCCGAATACAAAAAGTATTTTGAGAAGGATCCTGCTCTCGCACGCCGCTTTCAATTGGTGAAGGTGGATGAGCCGAGTGAATACAATTGCCAGCTTATGCTGCGTGGCATCCTACCCATGCTCGAGAAGCACCACAATGTGCTGATTCTCGATGAAGGCCTCGCGGCTGCTGTGAAGCTGTCACATCGCTATTTGCCGGATCGTCAGTTACCCGATAAAGCCGTCAGTGTTCTCGACACGGCCTGCGCACGATTAGCTCTTGGACAAAACTCGGTGCCTCCTGCCGTTGAATCGATACAGCGTGAGATTGATGACTATGAAGTGCAGACCCGAGTTCTGAATCGAGAGCTCGAAATCGGTGCGGACCACAAGGAACGTCTTGGTGAGATCGCTGAAAAGAAGCTCGTTGCTGAAGCCAAGCTGAAAGAGCTGAAGGATCGATGGGAGAAGGAAGGCACCATCGTCACCGAGATCCGCGAGATTCGCGATCAGATCATGGCCAACACAGAAGGCCTCGACAAGGAAGATCTCCGCACAAAGATCAACGCCAAGACCAGGGAACTCGAAGAGCTACAGGGTGAGAGCCCGTTGATGCGTGTTTCGGTTGACGCTCAGGTAGTGGGAGAAGTGATCGCCGCCTGGACTGGTATCCCAATTGGCAAAATGCTGAAGGATGAAATTCAAACGGTTCTTGAACTCGAGAAGCACCTGTGTGCACGCGTAATCGGTCAGGACCATGCCATGCATGCGATCTCTGAGCGCATTAGAACCAACAAGGCTGGCATGGACGATCCGGTTAAGCCGGTTGGCGTCTTTATGCTGGTTGGCCCATCGGGAGTTGGTAAGACCGAAACGGCTCTTGCCATTGCCGACATGCTGTATGGTGGCGAAGACAATATGATTGCCATCAATATGAGCGAGTTTCAGGAAGCTCACACCGTATCGACATTGAAGGGTTCTCCTCCTGGATATGTCGGCTATGGCGAAGGCGGCGTGCTGACCGAAGCCGTGCGTCGACGTCCCTACTCGGTGGTGCTGCTGGATGAAGTTGAGAAGGCCCACCCGGATGTACTTGAGCTCTTCTTCCAGGTCTTTGACAAGGGCCGCATGGAGGACGGCGAAGGCCGCGAAATCATCTTCCGCAATAGCGTAATCATCCTTACCTCTAATGCTGCGACGGACACGTTGATGAAGCTGGTGGCTGACCCGGAAACGATGCCCTCACCAGAAGGTATCGTCTTGGCCATGAAGCCTGAGCTCGACAAGATCTTCAAGCCGGCCTTCCTTGGCCGCATGGTGATCATCCCCTATTTTCCGGTGCGGGATGAAGTTCTCAAGACGATCGTCAAGCTAAAGCTGGCCAAGATCCAGAAGCGCCTCAAGGCAACTCACAAGATCGAGCTTGCTGCTGGTTCGGACGTGATCGATGCCGTGGCCGCGCGCTGCACTGAAGTGGAATCGGGTGCTCGCAATGTCGACAACATCCTGACCAATACTGTACTGCCGGACATCAGTCGCCGGGTACTTGGCATGATGGCAGAAGGCATTCGCCCCGAGGTGATCACGATCACTGTCGGCGCGGACGGCAACTTCCAATACGTTTAGGTAAAAAAGAAAAAGGCCCGCCCCAGCATGCTGGGGCGGGCCTTTTTCTTTTGGTTAGGGCTTGATTCCAGCCTTTTCAAAATCGCCGGCCTTGAAGATGCTGAGCTTGGAAGGATCCATATACTTCTTGAAAACTTCATTCACCTTCTCAGGAGTAAGCGAATCCACTTTGCTCTCCACTTCGCGAGTGTAAAGCATGGTGCGATCATAGGCGGCATTGTTATTGAGAGTGCCCGTTAACATGCTGTCCTCGGTACGCATGACCTGCCGTGATTGTAGCCAGCCTTTCTTTGCCGAATCTACTTCTTCCCGCGTGAAGCCTTCCTTGAAGGCTTTTTCAAGTTCTTCTTGAAAGGCCTTTTCCACCTTCTGGATATTGGCTGGATTCAAAATTGCATTGCCCATAAACATGGCATTGTCTTGCTTGGGAGAAGCTGAGAAATTGGAACCAACCCCGTAACTGAGGCCCTCCTTGCCCCGGATGCGGCTGGCCAGACGGGAGTTCAGGAAGCCACCACCGAGAATGTAGTTGCCAAGAACCAAAGCAGGATAGTCGGGATGGTCATCGCTAATCTGAATCGGGAAGCTGGCAAAGAAAACTGCATTCGCTTTGTCCGGGGTCTGGAACGACTGGTTTACAGGTGCAACAGGCTTGTAAGGGTTGGGGACGCGAATAAAGGGAGCCTTCGAAGTCCAGGAACCAAAAAGGTTAACAAGAAGCGGAGCTACAACTGCTTCATCAAAATCTCCGACAATTGAGATCTGACCAGCCGAGGCACCGTAGAACTGTTTATGGAAGGCCTTCAGATCATCAAGCTTGACGGCCTTGATGTTTTCAATCTGTTCTTCGGGTGTGGATCGGTAACGAATATCGCCTTTCGGATATGGAGAAATGTGACGTGCCATGGCGGTCATGGCAACCACTTGCGGCTCCTTCTGGCCATTCTCAACATTGGTAATGAAAGCCTTGGTCACCTCTTGAAATTCGCTCTCAGGGAAGGAGGGTTCCTTCAACATTTCAGCAACGAGCTTGAGAACCTCAGGAAGGTTTGCTCGCGGGGCTTCGATAGAGGCGAGAACCTGCGTTGCGCCTCCGAAGACACGGGCATTGGCCTTGAGTCGATCCAGCTCATCTTTGAGTTGCTTCTTGTCATGCCGGGTAGTGCCGCGATCAAGCAGACTGGCGGTTAGACTGCCAATCTCGCTCTTTCCAGCAAGAGATTTCTCATCGCCCAAGCGGATCACGATCTGGGCATTAACCTTTTCGCCACGAGTCTTCTTGGATAGGAGCATGGTCTGAATTCCCGATGCTAATTTCGTTCGTTTGGTGCGGGCATCAATGTTGGCGGCTGAAGAATCGAAGGCCTCACCTGCAGCAAGGGCGGTGCCGCCCTTGTAATCTTTGATCAGGGAAGAGATGGTTGGCGCCTTTGGAACTTCAGTTCGGTCTGGCTTGTCTTCAGGGACAAAAACACCGAGAGTGCGGTTAGACGACTTCATATAGCGCAGCGCTGCCTGCTGCACCTGTTCGGTAGTCGCGTTGAGCGTTGCATCGCGGATGACGAAGTAGGTGCGCCAGTCACCGAGGGCGATGTAGTTGCTAAGGGTCAGCCCAACACGCTCTGCGTTGTTGAACCCAATCTCGTAGTTCTTGCGCAGTGCCTGCTTGGCCTGATCTACTTCCAGTTTTGTTACCGGTTCTTTTGCAAAGCCCTCCACGGTATCAAGCAGGATCTTTTTAACTTCTTCGACATTGTCCGTTT
>JBKJUN010000799.1:0-2454 GCA_046590555.1 Bryobacter sp.
GGAACATTCAACAGAACAAGGCCGGCATCCTTGGGCGAACTGAAGGTGAAGAAGAGCAAGATAAAGATGATTCCGATCGTAAGTGGAAGCACGATCGAGAGCCGTTTCTCGGCGCGAGTCAGGTTGTCAAACTGACCACCCCACTCGACGCTGTAGCCTTCCGGCAATTGAACCGATTTGGCAAAACGATCCTGCAGATCGGCTGCAAAACCCCCCTGATCGCGACCGCGAATATTGGTGCGCACCGCGACCTGACGGCGGTTTTCGCGCCTGGCAATAATGCTCTGACCATTGACCACATCGATCGAGGCAAGCTGCGAAAGCGGAATTCTGGCTCCTGACGGCGTTGGTACCAGCATGGTGCCAATCGCGTTGGCATCAGCGCGGGCAGTCTGCGTGAATCGCACCGAGATGTTGAAGCGCCGCTCACCTTCAAAGATGCTGCTGACGATTCTGCCACCGACTGCGAGCTCAATCAAATCCTGCACATCACGAACTCTGACCCCAAAGCGGGCCATCCTCTCGCGGTCGAGGCGGATGGTCAATTGCGGCTGCTCGTCTTCTTGTTCTACGGCAGCATCGGCAGCGCCTGGAATCTCCTTCAATATAGTAAGCGTTTGGCCGGCAAACTTGCGCAGCACACCAAGATCGGGCCCAGACAGGATCACGGCAAGATCGGCCGATGACCCGGTTACGGCTTCGGTGACGGTATCGATAATGGGCTGCGTGACATTGAAGGTTGCGCCCGGGATCGTGTTCGGCAGTGTTCGAGATAGATCGTTGATCAAGTCAGGCTTGGTTCGCCCGTTGGGCCATTGATCATAGGGATTGAGCGTGACTAGCAACTCGATGCGATTGGGGCCAAACGGATCGGTGCCCGCATCGTTGCGGCCTGCCTGGGAGGCCACGTTTCTGATCTCGGGAAACTTCAGCAGTGTTGAGCGCAACTGCGAGGCAATTTCAGCACTCTTCTCGAGTGCTGTACCTGGTGGAAGGTTGGATCGTACCCAGATGGTACCCTCATCCAAATTCGGAAGAAACTCTGTACCCAGGCTGCGAGCCAAAACAAATGAGGCCGCAACTACAAAGCCGGCCAATGCAACCACCAGCCATGCTCGCTTCAGCCCCAATTCCAGCACTCGCCCATAAACTTTAGAGAGCCAAACCAGCGCTGGGTTATCCCAGGATTTGGCACCGTTGCGGAACAGAAACGTAGCCAGGACAGGGATCAGCGTAAGTGCCATCAGCATCGACCCTAGCAAGGCAAAGCAAACTGTGAAGGCCATGGGCGTAAAGAGACGGCGTTCCACTCGTTCAAGCATGAATAGTGGAAGATAGGCCGAGATGATGATCAGCATCGAAAAGAACAGTGGCGACTCTACATGCAGTGCAGCATCGCGAACCGTCCTGGTGACCGAGTCGCTCGTGTTCGCTTTGCGCCGCTGCAAAGAGTGCAAAACGTGTTCCACCATAATCAGGGAGCCATCGACAATGATGCCGAAATCCAGTGCCCCTAAACTGAGCAGGTTTGCTGGAATGCCCGTCAGGTACATGCAGACAAAAGCGAAAAGAAGTGAAAGCGGAATCGTGATCGCCGTCAGCAGCGCGGCACGCGCACTGCCAAGAAAGAGCAACAGAATCAGGACGACAATCACGAGGCCTTCGAGTAATGTCTTGCCGACTGTCAACAGCGTATTATTGACCAGGTCGGTACGGTCGTAGATGACCTCCATCTTCACTCCCGGAGGGAGCTTGGTGGCATTGATTTCGTCCACAGCCTCGTGGAGGTTTTGCAGTACCTCGGTAGGATTCTCCCCGCGCCGCATGAGTACGATGCCTTCGACGCTGCCAGTGGTATCTTTCAATCCAAAAATGCCAGTCGGTGGGGCGGCCCCAAGAGTCACTTTCCCCAGGTCTTTCACAAAGACCGGCACTCCGCGATTCTGAGTGACCACGCTGTTTTCGATGTCTGGGATGCTGCGAAGCAGGCCGACGCCACGAATGGCGAGGGACTGTTGCCCGTTGCTCAGCAACGCACCGCCCGCGTTCTTGTTGCTGTCTCCCACTGCTTGTGCCAGATCGCGCAGCGAGATGTTGTACTTCTCGAGTGCGAATGGATTGATCTCGATTTGATACTGCTTGACGAGTCCACCGAATGGCACCACATCGGCCACTCCCCGGGATTGCAGCAGGCGAGGATAGATCACCCAATCCTGCAACTCACGCAATTGTTGAGAATCTAGAGCGCCGCCCTGAAGACTGTAACGGTAGAGCTCGCCGATTGGGGTCGCCATAGGGGCGAGCGTCGGTGTAACCCCTTCTGGCAATTCCGCCTCACGCAGCTTTTCAATCACAACCTGTCGAGCAAAGTAATCGTTGGTGCCATAGTCAAAGGTGAGGCCATTTGAGGCGAGGCCAAAGATAGTACGGGAGCTGCGCGAGACGACGTTCGGC
>JBKJUN010000990.1:0-4972 GCA_046590555.1 Bryobacter sp.
GGTGACCCCGGACAGCCCGATCCACCCGAAGGACGCAAGCACGGACGTAACTCCGTATGAAAGCACTTGTTCAACGAGGACATCATCTCGGTGCCCGACAAGTGGAAATACCCCTGGTACGCCGCATGGGATCTGGCTTTCCATATGATTCCCTTTGCCCTAATCGACCCGGAATTCGCCAAGCGGCAACTCAGTCTTTTCCTCCGCGAATGGTACATGCACCCCAACGGGCAGATCCCGGCCTATGAGTGGGCTTTCTCTGACGTCAATCCGCCGGTTCATGCCTGGGCATGCTGGCGCGTTTATAAAATTGACGCCAAGCTTACCGGCAAACCAGACACAGCCTTTCTCGAGAGTGCGTTCCACAAGCTCTTGATGAACTTCACCTGGTGGGTTAATCGCAAGGACTCCTCCGGTAACAACATTTTCGAAGGCGGCTTTCTCGGCCTCGACAATATCGGTGTCTTCGATCGCTCCCGGCCTCTGCCCACCGGCGGCCAAATCGAACAAAGCGACGGCACTTCGTGGATGGCCATGTACTGCCTGAACCTTCTTAAGATCGCCATTGAGCTTGCCAAAACAAACCCGGTCTACGAAGACATCGCCAGCAAGTTTTTCGAACATTTCCTCTACATTGCAGCCGCAATGAATGGCAGCGATGAGAACGGACTTTGGGATGAAGAAGACCAGTTCTACTACGACCGGTTGAAGCTCCCTAATGGCGAGCGTTTCCCCATGCGTGTTCGGTCGCTAGTCGGCTTGATTCCGCTTTTTGCTGTCGACACCCTGGACGCAGCAACCATCGAAGCACTGCCAGGCTTCCGCCGTCGCATGGAATGGTTCACCGCCAATCGCCCCGATCTCGCGGCCAACCTTGCCTCGATGACTCGCGAAGGCGTAGCCGACCGCCGCCTTTTGTCCCTGGTGGGCAGAGATAGACTGCGCTCTCTCTTGAAGCGCTTACTCGACCCGAATGAGTTCCTCTCTGATTACGGCATCAGGGGCCTGTCGAAGTTCCATCAGGAACAACCCTATGTCATGCATGTCGACGGCTTCGATCATCGTGTCGATTATGAGCCCGGCGAATCTCAATCCGGCCTCTTCGGCGGTAACTCCAACTGGCGCGGGCCGATCTGGTTCCCGGTGAATTATCTGCTGATTGAGAGCCTTCAGAAATTCCATCACTATCACGGCGATGCGATCGAAGTGGAATGCCCCACCGGCTCCGGCAACATGGTAACCCTGGACAAAGTCTGCGAAGAGTTATCCATGCGGCTCAGCTCGATTTTTCTCGCCAAACCAGACGGCTCCCGTCCCGCTATGAACCACAATTCTAAATTCGCTAGTGACCCCAACTTCAAGAACAACATCCTGTTCTATGAATACTTCCACGGCGATTCGGGTCTTGGCCTCGGGGCCTCACACCAAACCGGTTGGACGGCTCTAGTTGCCAAGCTCATGCAGACAATCGACTGCTAGGTTGCGAACCGCAAGCTGGATCGTCCGAAAACACTCTTCCAGTTGCTTTGCACTTCGGCAGTATGGATCTTCGATCTCTTTCTTGGCCCCGGGAATCAGCGAAGAAAGATAGGCAGTCTTGAAACGCACCTCCGGACTGTCCCCGAGCAGAAGATCTTCATTGAGTTGATCCATAATCAGGATCCGGTCGAAATCATGAAGAAGCTCGCTTGAAGTACGAGTGGCCCGGTGCGCCTCAAGCGAAAGACCAAGTTGCCTGGCCATCGCACGAGCATTTAGCTCGGCTCGCTCATCAGGCTGGGCACGCACGCCCGCAGAAGCAAACCGCGTGCCCCTCAATTCAGAATGTTGTGAAACATCGTGCCGAAAACAGGCTTCGGCAAAGGCGCTACGCATGATGTTTCCGTAGCAAACAAATAGGATGGATTTAGGCACTAAGATCGCAGACGCGCCAGGATTTCAGGAGCCGTTGCCCGCAGCCAGGTCTCGTTAACAGCAACGGTGAACTGGTCGTCTTTCGGCGCACTTAAGACAATCCCTGCGGCCTGAGCCTTCCTTTGAAACGAAAGCGAATCTCTTACTTTCAGCAAAAAGAGATTCGTTCCATTCGGAATCCGCTGCACTTGAAAGCGGCTATCAGCCTTCAGGCCCTTAATCACATCCTCACCCGTTTGCACGGCTTTTGCATAGCGCGCTGAGAACCCCTGCACTCCATTCATCGCGATTCCGGCAAAGGGCCAAGATTCATGCTGGCCTCCACCGAACATCCGTCGCGCATGAAAGAGATCCGTGAGCAACTTCTTCGGTCCAGCAAGAATAGCTCCGCTGGCAGCTCCAAAATACTTGTACATCGAGACATAAACCGTATCAAAAAGACTGGCGTAATCATGAACCGTCAACCCGCTATAAGCGGCAGCCATGTACAGACGGGCACCATCGAGATGCAATCCAATACCCTCGCTACGAGCCCAACCCGAGATCCTCTTCATCTGCTCAAGATCAAACGCCTCGCCCGTCTTGCGGCGCACTGGCGACTCGATCATGATCGCCCCAACCGGAGTCTTCACCCGCCCAGTAGCCGAGCGCTGAGCCATGTCTTTGACTTCATCAAGCGTGAAGGTCGCCCGCCCCGGTGCCAGCGGAATCAAATTCAGTCCACTCAGGGTCTGGCAGCAATCGCCACAATCGTTATAAAGATGAGATTCAGCCTGAACTAGAACCCGCTTGCGATCCCCAGCCAGCATCCTCACAGCCATGTGATTGGCCAGCGTCCCTGTCGGAAACCAAACCGCCATCTCTTTACCAAGCTCAGCCGCCATGTGAGCCTCAAGTTTCTCTACAACACCACCAAGTCCATAGTTGTCAGCGGCAATCCCGCCAGACAACTTCTGCAACAACTCGGCATAGGCAACAGGCGACAGTGGGACGCCGTCTCCGCTCGCAACAACAGGCAAGATCGGCGCAATTGCTGGGGCTGCCAGAGCTACAGCAGGTGTTGCCAGAAATCCTCTACGTTTCATGATCCTAGGATGACTTAGAAACCGGGTGGACGCTTGAGATGCCAGTCTGTCGCATCCTGATAGGCCTTGGCAACCCGCGAAAGCTTGCCCTCTTCAAAAAGATGCCCAGTGAAGAGCAGCCCCAACGCTTCGTTCTTCGGAAATCCGCAAGGCACCACAATTTGCGGTTGCCCGGTAAGGTTAGTAATCGTTAGTGACTGGGAACCGGTAGGAGAAACCAGTGCATCAAAACCACCAAGGTACTTGTGAAACTCGCGCATCAGCAGAGTCCGTGCCCGTGCGGCCCGAATGTACTCAACAGCCGGAGTCAGCCGGCTTGAACGGAAGCTATTGGGCCAATCATTAGCCTTCTGGCTCGTCAGATTCTCAACCCCACCATTGCGAGTCAGATCGTCAAACGCAGCACCAGCTTCCACATTCAACATAAGCAGCAGATCCCCGGCCGGAAACTCAGGTAACTTCGTATCCACCAGTTGCATGCCTGTCTTGGCCAACGCGGCCAATGCATCGTCGTAGTGCTTCTTGCGCCCTTCATCAGTGATGCGCGCGAAGTTGTCGCGCAAGACACCGATCTTCAGCTTGTTAACCGGCGCATCTGCCTCCCAATGCACTGGAGCTGGATAGCGTGCCGACATATCCTTGCCATCCGGGCCATCAATCACCCGCAGAACAAGCATGCAGTCCTCCACCGTGCGGCAGATCGGCCCAATCTTGTCCATTGTCCAGGAGAGCGCCATGGCCCCAGTCCTTGGGACACGCCCAAACGTAGGCCGCAAACCAGTCACACCACACCGGGTCGCAGGAGTAACAATCGAACCCAATGTCTCAGTTCCGAGCGAGAAAGCAACCAACCCGGCAGCAGTAGCCGAGGCCGATCCAGCCGAAGACCCCGACGATGTCTGCTCGATATTCCAGGGAGTCTTGGTATTCCCGCCAAACCAGACACCACCCAACGCCAGCGAACCCATAGAGAGCTTCGCACAAAGTACCGCCCCCGCTGCTGTCAGACGTTCAATCACCGTGGCAGTGTAATCAAAGCTCTGATCCTTATAGGGCTCAGCACCCCATGTCGTCTTGTAGCCCTTAACCGCAAAGAGGTCCTTGGCCCCATAAGGCAGCCCATGCAAAGGCCCGTGATAGTTGCCACGATTGAGGTCCGCGTCTGCCTGCTTCGCCTGCTCTAGCGCAAGCTCTTCAGTCAACGTAATGGTGCACAGCAAAGTCGGCGAATGCTTCTTCAGCCGCTCCAGATACATCTTTGTGAGATCGGTCGATCTGATCCGCTTACTCCGGATCAAAACGCCAAGATGAGTTGCCGGCCAAAAGGCAAGGTCTTCTAGGTTCTTCCATGTAGCAAGCTTTTTAAGCTTCGCCGGCTTAAAGATGGCCTTCCCCGCCGGCAGTGTCATTCCGGAAATCATCGGCGAAAAACTGAACGCCGGCTCAGTCTCGGACGGAATCTCGATCTTGCGCAAACTCGCATAGTTTGCGAGCGCTTGCGTGATGCTCGGCAGCATCATATCGAGCTGCTCATCTTTGAACTCAAGCCCCAGCAGCGAGAGATTTTGCTTCACCACATCGCGAGTCGGCTGCGTCTCGGCTGCCATCAAAGTGGCCAGGGCAGGAATGAATTGGGCAAGAGTTCTGCGTGTCATTGGTTACCGGGGAAAGAGCGGCGAATAGGCTTCGAGGTATTTCAGTCCGGCACCGGTGTTGTAGATGACAATTTTTTCGCTCGACTTGAGAAAGCCAGAGCCAATCAATTGCCGCACTGCCGCCACGCAGGCCGCCCCTTCAGGAGCAACAAACATCCCCTCCAGCTTCGCCAACTCCACGCCAGCGGCCAGCGCTTCTTCATCCGAGATCGCAATCGCCGTTCCACCCGACTCCCGCACAGCCCGCAGAATCAAAAAGTCACCCAGCGGCTTGGGCACACGAAGGCCACTCGAAACCGTCTGTGCATTCTCAAAGAA
>JBKJUN010001034.1:0-4222 GCA_046590555.1 Bryobacter sp.
TGGCACGTCGAACTTAGTGCGCAATTTGACCTGCGCCTTGACCAGGTCTGGCGAGACACCCAACACTACGATACCGGTCGCGGCGTAGGCAGCGTTTTGATCGCGAAACTCACAGGCTTCGGTGGTGCAGCCTGGAGTGTCTGATTTCGGGTAAAAGTACAGGACTACGTTTTTACCCTTGAGGCTGGAGAGCTTCAGTTTTGTATCGCTGTCAGTGGCCAGCGTGAAGTCGGGGGCTTTGGATCCTTCTTTTATTGCCATGGTTCCCTAGATGTTCCTGATCGGCGGATCGACTAAAAAGTGATTGGCTTTGAGCCAGGTTTTGGTGCGGCGCGGGGGGTCTTCGGTAACAAGTCGCACGAGGTCGGCGGGAGAATCGATGTCGTACCAAGTTGGCCCCAATTCTACGCTGAGGCCAAGGCTTTCAGCAGCTTTGATGCTTTGGTTGAGTGTCTGACCGGTAGACCATTCAACCCCGTCGAAGAGATGCTGCGGCAACTTGCGGAATTGCACCGCATAGTAGCCTCCGTCGGTCGAAGGTCCGAAGCTGATATCTGCGTCAGACGCGAGCAAAGCCTTGAGGTAGTTAGGAGGTAGGGTAGGCGAGTCGCTGCCAAGGATTATCACTTGTGTGTGGCCTTGCTCAAATGCGTTGTGCGCGGCGTTCCACATCTTGTTACCCAGGTTGTCTCCTGTCTGAAGCTTTCTTGGGAAGGTGAATTCAGGCCAGGCGCTGGTTTGCTGATCGAGATGCAATTCGATCTCAGCAAGTAGAGTGAAACCCTTTAGGCTCTCGAGTACGTCTCCTACAAATGAAGAGTAAAGTTCAGAACACTGTTCTGAACTCAAAACTGGCTGAAGTCTGGTCTTTACCCTGCCCGGTAGAGGAGCTTTGGCGAAAAGCAAGATGACGGGGGGCATATGGCCATTGTAAAATTAGATTCAATGAAGAAGAGTGTTGTTTTTTCAATTAGCGCGACGTCGCTGTTGGCGTTGGGCTTGATTTCTCTGCCTTCTTCGGCAGCTCAGGATGGTAAGGCAGATAAAGGCAAGGAAGTATTTGAACAATGCTCCGTTTGCCACAATGCCGACAGCGATGAGAAGAAGATGGGTCCTGGCTTGAAGGGTCTCTTCAAAAAGGCCAAGATGCAGAACGGCAAAGAGCCAAGCGAAGCCAATGTGCGTTCGCTGATCAACAACGGCGGCAACGGGATGCCCGCTTACGAAGAACTGCTGAGCAAAGAAGAACGCGACGACCTGCTCGCTTACCTTAAGACTCTGTAAATCAGTCATTCATCTGCTACAATTGGGAAATGTGACCAAGCAATTGGTTGCCTCTCTCTTGCGTCCCCATCGTCTAGAGGCCTAGGACACCGCCCTTTCACGGCGATAACCGGGGTTCGAATCCCCGTGGGGACGCCACTAAAGTATCTTGTTTAAGGCTCCGGCTTCACACAGCCGGAGCTTTTTTTATTACTCCTTATAGTTAGAATTTCGGGAAGACCACTGGCAAGGCTTGGTCTGCAGTCCAGATGCAGCGGTTATTGTGCCCACACAGCGGCACTGTGACGAAGGTGTGATCTTTAGCTTTGAGTTTGGTGACATGGGCGAAGTAGCCTTTGGCGCGGTCATAGCGCGAGGGCCCCTGGGCCATGGAGATGCAACTGGAATCAAAGCCCGCGATAGGCAAGGTGTCGAGTTCACCCATCAGATAAGTCACTGGCCGCGAGAGTAGCTGTTTTCGGATCTGGTCGTCATCGAGCGAAGCAGCGTAGCCTTTGAGGTTGTCGAGGCCGTGCATCCAGGAATTGTAGGTAGTGCAATTGCGGCGGTCGCCGTAGGCTCGGAATTCTTCTTCGCATTTGCCCTTTGTATCGCAATGAAAGTCGCGGGGCAGCCGTGATGCGTCGAGATAAACGTAACTTGAGGAATTGGATACTACATAGCGGACGGGGACGCGCAACGAGTCGTGTACCTTGTTGACTGCTGCATAGCGATTTACGATCTGACCACCGGCAGAGTGGCCGCCAACAACGATTCCCTTCAGGTTTGGGAAGATTTTTTCGTCTGCCAGCTTTTTGATAACTTCGTCGAGGAGGTCGTAGGAATAGACACCTTTCTGATTGAGCGCTTCAAAGCCGTTCTTCCAGTCTCCGCAATCCCAGGCAATCTCGTCGGCTGCCAGTGCGTCTTTGCAAGCTGCTCCATTGTTTCCCGTATATCGAGGGGAGATGACGATAGTGTTGTCCAATGCACCGGCCAAGAAGGCTGCAGCCATGCCGGTAGAGAAATAATCATTTGCGTTTCGCCCGGCCCCATGGATGATGATCATGGCGCGCTCAATTTTCTCATTGCGCTTTTCGAGCGGGTAATTTCGGTAGAGCAAGGAAAATTTTTTAGTTTCTCCGAGCATTAGATTTTCGGTGCAGTCGGGCGTGGGTGTCGAGCAATACTGGCCGAAAGCGGATATCAGAAAGAGCAAAAATAGAGTCAACTTTTTCATGGCGTGAGAATCTTACCAGTATGCGACAAGCAGTGATTGACGGCGGATTCGGTATTGAGCGAGTGGTGTGGTGCGAGGTGGAAGATCCAACACCAGGGCCGGGGCAAGTATTGGTGCGCGTGCGCGCGACGTCTCTGAACTACCGCGACTATCTGGTAGTCAAGGGGCATTACAACCCGAATATGCCGCTGCCACGCGTGCCGTTGAGCGATGGTGCTGGTGAGATCGCGGCTCTCGGTGAGGGCGTCAGTAATTGGACCGTTGGTGATCGCGTCGCAGGGATTTTTATGCAGACCTGGCTCGACGGGCCTTACCGCGAAGGCTATGGAAAATCGGCATTGGGTGGTGCGATTGATGGCATGCTGGCGGAATTGGTTGTGCTCGATGCTCAGGGCCTGGTCGCGGTTCCCGATCATCTGAGTTTCGCCGAGGCAGCAACGTTGCCTTGTGCTGCTGTTACCGCCTGGAATGCACTCTTCGAGAGTGGCACTGTGAAGCCGGGCGATACGGTGTTGGTGCAAGGATCTGGCGGAGTGAGTGTGTTTGCGTTGCAGTTTGCCAAGGCTGCTGGGGCGCGGGTAATTGCCACCTCAAGCCAGCCGGCGAAGATGGAGCGGCTCAAGGCGATGGGTGCTGATTGGGTTCTCAATTACAAGGAAGAACCGGAGTGGGGCAAAGTGATTGCCAAGGCTGGTGGTGTGGATCATGTGGTTGAGGTAGGCGGTATTGGATCGCTTGAGCAATCGATTGTTGCTGTACGTGCAGGCGGGCAGGTGAATGTGATTGGTGTTCTGACTGGCGTCGCTGGCAGTTTGAACATTGCTCCGATTCTGCATAAGCATCTGCATTTGCAGGGGATTTATGTTGGGTCGCGCGCCATGTTCCAGAACCTGAACCGGGCTCTGGCTCAAAATCAGGTAAAGCCCGTGATCGATTCCGTATACCCAGGAGCTCAGATACGAGAAGCCCTGCGCCATATGGAAGGCGCAGGGCATTTTGGCAAGATTGTTGTTGAGCTTTAGAGAAGTTCAGAAATATTTTCAAGATCTACCCGATCTTCGCGCATATGGTTCACTACTTAAATCGATCTCTGGCTCCATGCCGAATCATAAGAATTTCCACTAGCTTTGTCCTGTCGATCACTCGATAGATCACGCGGTATACATCTGATTTTTGACCATAGAGTAGCTGTCGGTATTTTGGGTCTTCAAGCGTCACGGGATTGCGCAGGGGACTGACATATAGCGTGAACAGTTGTTCCACCAGTCCGACGTACCACGCATAGGCTGCATCGGATATTGCAGCGTTGATATAGCGGTAAATGCGTGCCAGATCCTTTTCGGCTCTGGGGAGTATTTTAACGACGTATGCCATTCGCCTCTTCAAAGTCTGCTAGAAACTCCTCGAGTGGCCTACCCTTTCCTTGTCTTGATTCTTCGAGGGCCTGGCGAATTCCCTCATGAAAGTCCGCCTGCGCCGCAAGATCGAGAAGCCGCTGGTAAGCAGACGCGTCCTGCACGACTGCTGCCGCCTTGCCTTTGACCGTGAGCACGACGGGCCGTTTGGTCTTTTTGAGTTGTTTCATGAAATCCCCCGATCTACGCCGGAAGGTCGTAAGCGATTGGATGTCGCCGATGATATCAATCATGGGTTTCCTCTTCAGCCATTACAGCTCCTTTTAAGGTGCTTCCAGAAAACCAGATGTCCGCAAAGGGCAAT
>JBKJUN010001051.1:0-3081 GCA_046590555.1 Bryobacter sp.
CGCCGCACAGAAGTACAAGATGTTCCTTTGCGTGCAGGATCTCAGTTGCCCCGGAGCCTCACTCATCCACTCCGCCAGTATTGCCTCGCACGTCCCCGGCGTCTCGGGCATCGAAGCTAACTCCCGCCAGTACCTGCCCGCAGCCAACGATCCGTGGCGCCACAAGTTCCCGGGCATCTTCACCATCAAAGACGGCACGATGAAGACGGCCGCGCTCACCGGCCCCGGCCTCGGCGCTGTCTAGTCTTCCTGCTTCTTGGTAAGGGCCAGCACCCCTACCAGAGTCAGCAGGAAATACAACACCAACCCAATCAATGCAAGGCCAAGCGCCAGCCCCCACTCTCCGTCCACTGGCCCAGTTTTGATCGACCACAGAAGAAATCCTGTACTCACAATTGCCGCCAGCACCAACACAACAATTTCTCCTCTCTGCATGCGCTCGCCAGAAGAGCTCAGCGGCATCGACACACTAAAGATCCCCGGAAAGGCAATCAGCAGAAAGCCCACGCCAAAATACCCCGTCTGTAGAACGATTTCCAACACCTGGTTCCCTGCGACCTCAAAATACCATTTTAAATAAAGGCTTTAAGTAAACAATGGCGCTCAATCTCAAGAACCTCGAAGTGGAAGCCTTGGCCGAAGAGCTAGCGCAACTTGCCGGAACCAGCAAAACGGAGGCCATTCGCCAGGCACTTCTCGAACAAAAGCGCCGCCTCCTTTTGATCCGTGGCCGAGACCCGAAACTAAGCGCTATGCGCTTTCTCGAAGATCGCGTCTGGCCCAAGCTCCCTCCCGGTGCCAGCCGTCCGCTCACCAAGAAACAGGAAGAAAAACTCTTGGGCTATGGGCCGCACGGGACCCCTGCCAAATATTAACCATGCGCGCATCGCTGATTCTAGACCCTCGACCGCGATCGGGATCTTGAGTCGAGAACCTTCAGCCAGACCGATCTTGCTGCCGCCTAAAGCGGCAGAATCTCTTCGCGGTCCGGGTTGTACTTAAGCCGGCGTTTCTGCAAATAAGCGATGTTCCCCAGATGCGAAGCCGCCGCAGACCGATGCCCAATATACACATCCCCATTGGGCAAGTTCCGGGAGCGGCAGCACGCAAGAAAATTCTCCACGTGATCGATAGTCTGCTCGCGAGGCGACTGCACAATCACCGGCGGCGCACCCTTCTCAATCGACTGAAACTCAAACCGTCTCCGGTCGATATACAGCTTACCCAACGTTCCGCAAATCTCAACGCCCTCACCCTTGATACCCGGCGCAAGCGTAGCCTCAAAAGTAGCGGTCCACTCTGCCGGATATTCCAGCAACACATGAATCGTATCCGGAGCAGTCCGCCCATCCTTGTAGTGATAAACCCCACCCGCAGCCACCGCCGCAATCGGGTTATCCTGCCCCATCATCATGTGCACCACATCAATCCAGTGCGTGAACAAATCCGTCACCTGCCCGCCACCAAACTCCAGGTAAGCGCGGAAATTCCAGAACTGCTGCGGGTCCCAATCTCGCCACTTCACTGGGCCCAGAAAGCGCGCCCAATCGAGGTTCGAAGGCTGCGTAGCCAACCTCTCCGGAGCACGCCGCAAGTGCGCCCCATTCCCATGCCACCAGGTCCGAGCTAGCGTCACCTTACCCAGCTTGCCCGTATCAAAGTACTCCCGCTTCGCCTGCAAATAATGCTGGCCAGAGCGCTGCTGCATCCCCACTTGGCAGATCCGGTTATTGACGCGAGCCGCCTTCACAATCTGCGGCCCCTCCTCAATCGTCAGCGTCAACGGTTTCTCGACATAGACATCCTTGCCAGCGTTCAGCGCATCAATCGCGCAGCCGGTATGCCAGTGATCGGGAGTCGCAATCAGCACCGCATCGACATTCTTCGCCGCCAGCAACTTACGGTGATCGCTAAACCCCACAGCCTTGGTCGCCTTCTGTTGCGCCTGATCAATCCGTTCGCCATACACATCGCAAACAGCGGTAACGTCTACTTGCTGGGTATTGATGAAGGTGCCCATGACACCGACGCCACGGCCCCCGCAGCCAATCAGCCCAAGCTGTATGCGCTCATTGGCCCCCATAATCCGCGAATAACTCGCCGCCGTCATTCCTGCGGCAACACGAAGCGCACTACGGCGGCTAAGAACTGAACCTTGCATGGCCTCATTATATTCGCCTCACATCCAACCCTTGGCCTCTTCAGCCAATCCAACTCTTGCTTCACTCCATTATGATGATGGCCAAGTGCGCACTGAGTACGTCATGCCCGACAAGAAAATAACCGCATCCATCCAGAAGTTGATTGAAGGCTATCCGCGGCGCACATCTACGGCAATTCATGGCCAGCACTCCAGGCACTCCGTGCTGCGTTCAAATAAGTCACGCCTTCAACATGGCAGGCCACCTGATTCCGAGGCACTATCAGGGCGAGCGCCGCAGAGACAAAAAGGGCACGCTGGTGGGAAGTTTTCCCATCAAGATAGCTGGCTGTGAATACTACTACCTTCTGGCTGTTGACGAAAGGGGAACTTGCTTGGCCTGGGAATACGGTCCGGGCGAACTGGTAAGCATGGTTCCGGAAACAAGCAAGCTCGGTTCTACGCCACTCGACCTTTAGAACCGCCATCGCCTTCTTGCTCTCTCCTGCCAGGTCATACGCAGGCTTCTCTTAGATCGGGCCCGCAAGCGCAACAATCAAAAAGAAGCTCTGGAAAACCGGAGACTTTGACGAACTTTCTCGTCGCTGTCGAAGAAAACCCTAACCAGATACTGGCAGTCGACCAATCCCTCGGTGACCTCGAAGATTCCGAAATCACCCAAGTCCTCCGCGAGTTCGAAGTTCAACTCATCGGCTTCGATTCCCAGTGCCGAGTCGCTCTCAATTTCGGCGACTGCTTCTCCTATGCCATTGCTAAATCTAAAGGGGTACCGCTACTCTTCACCGGCAATGATTTCTCCCGGCCCGCTACTTCTCATTCATTACAAAACCAAACACCATATCGCCTGCCGCCAAAACCAGATACTGACTTCCGTCGAGCTCATAAGTCATGGGCCCGTTCGACATCCTTGCTCCCAAGTT
>JBKJUN010000083.1:0-10558 GCA_046590555.1 Bryobacter sp.
GGAGTTCCCAGGTGACGGCGGTTTGCCAGCCGCCGACGAGGTAGTTAAGTGCACGGGATGTGTTGTTTAGGAATTTACGGTTCTTGCCGAATGGGAGTTCGTAGATGGAACTGGCGACGATGCGATGCGGGCGGCCATCGTTGGAGGGCCGAGTGCGGCGTTCTGCTTCGAATTCGTTGAAGAAGAAATCGGATTCGTTGAGCTTCAGGGCGGTGTAGCCGAAGTTCAAGTTCCAGCCCTTGGAGAAGCGTTTGTCGAAGGAGACCTGGAGTTCGTGGGCTCTGGTGCGGGAGTCGGCATCGCCGTAATTACGGAGGCCGTTGCCACCGGTGTTCTGAGGGAAGGCGCGGAGGAGTTGGTGCTTGCGGATGATGTTGGCAGTGAAGAAGCCGTTGTTAGACATATCCTGCCAAACGAGAGGATCGAATTTAGAGCGATCCAGATTGCCGATGAAGAAAGGGTTGGGAACGTTGGCATTGAGGTTGTTGGCGATTGCGTCGTTGCGGGTGAGGCCGTTGGCCCAATAATTTTCAGGAAGGAAAGATTCGCGACGGCTGACGTTGTCGCCACTCAAAGAAATGCGGTCTGAGAAGGAGCCCTGATACATGACGTTGAGTTGCATGGTGCCACCGATCTGACGCTGGAGGCCAAAGCTGAAGCGTTGCTGGCGGGCGTGCGGGATGGAGTTGGGGGTGTAGTCGTAGTTTCGGCCGGCACGGGCCATGAGGCCGAGGGCGTTGCGGGTGGGGACATCGAAGCGGGTGCCGTCGTCGCGAACGGGGAAGGGGTCGCGTAGGGGCGAGTTGCCATTAGCTGGGTTAGCGCCTGCGGGGAAGTTCCAGGTTTGGCCGAAGTTGTTGGTGATGATGGTGGAAGTTGCGCGAGAGAAGCCGGTCTGATCGGGGCCGAAGTTCATGACGTTGAGGGTGTCGAAGAAGATGCCGTAGCCGCCACGGAGAACGGTTTTGTCATTGAGCATGTAGGCGACGCCGATGCGGGGCATGAACATGAGTTCGTTCTTGAAGGCGTTGCGCGGATTTGAGCCCGTGCCGGGGTAGAGACTGCCTCCAAGGACCTTGAAGCTGGAGGCGGGAAGTTCGGGGATGGGGTTGCGCGCGTAGGCAGCTTGGACTGCCTCTGTGATGGGGAGAGTTGCCGTAGGGTCGAAGCCGGCGATCAAGCGGTTGTAACGCTCGGTTGCGCCACCTTCCCATTCGAGACGAGCGCCGAGGTTGAGGGTGAGGCGCTTGGTGATTCTCCAGGAGTCTTGAAGGAAAGTGCCCCAATACGGAGTGTGGGTGGCGAAATCGTCGTTGGTGGCAACGGAGATTCCGTTGGGAGTGCCAAGAATAAAGGCGGCCATAGAGTGGGCGAGGTTGGTGGAAGGAAAAAAGCCATCATCGTGGCGACGGGTGAAGGTGTCGGCGAAGGCGAAGTTGCCGCTGGTGTTGCCACCCCCACCGCCGGTACGGAAGTAGTTGCGTTTGTCAAAGGCGGCACGGAAAGTGTGTTTGCCGCGGATGTGCGTAGCCTCAAGCTTGGCATTGATGCTGCGGGTGCGAGTGAAAGCGGGCAGGCCGCCCGGGCTGATGGTGGAGTAGCCGTTGAGGTTCATTTGTGGGAGCATCGCGTCGGCACCGGCTTTCTGGTCCATGTAAGCGGGAAGGCCAAGATCGCTGGGTTTGAAGGTGCGGGCGAAGGGTTGGAGGCTGCCTTCTTTGAACTGGTTGGATGCGAGGTTGAAGTTGAAAAGGGTCGTTGCGGATTTGGAATAGACAACGTCGAAGTTGCCGCCTACGTTGTTGCGGATGAGGCCGTTGAGGTTAAGGCCACGGGCTGTCTCATATGTCCAGTCTCCGCGGTCTTCGGGGCCGAAGTTGTTCCAGGACCAGCGACCGTACATGCGCCATTTGTCATTCAGATTGTAATCGATACGGTTGGAGTAGGCTGAGTAGTCCCAGTTGTAAGCAGTGCGGTTGGCGAGGTAGTTGTTGGTTGGATCCTGGCCGGGGATGGTTGCGTTTGGCTTGGGGTAGAGAGCCATGATTTTGTCGAAGGCGGGATTGGCGAAGCGGCTTCTGGGAATGACGTTGTTTGGGAAAGCCTGACGGATGAAATTATTGGGACGGGCGGGATCTCGGGTGATTGTGTTGGGGTCGTGGATGATGAAGCGCTGACCGTTTGGGATGGAGAGCATGTCGGTGAAGACGCCTTCGCGGGCGTTGAGGGTGGGGACGGTGCGGTTGAAAGCGCCTGCGTCTTCGGTCTTGATGTCTTTGAAGGCGTTGTAGGTGAAGAACCAGAAGAGCTTGTTTTTGCCGTTGTAGATTTTTGGGATGATTACGGGGCCACCGCCTGAAGCGCCCCAATTGTTGGAACGGCCGGTGGGTTGTTTATCTGTGTTGCGGATTTCGTTGGCGCGGGCGGTGTTGCCGGCGGCTTCTGCTGCGTTGATGCTGCGATAGTAGTTTTGCTTGACGAAGAAGGGGGTGCCTTGCCAGCGCTGCTGCCAGTGTTGCCAGGTGGCTGTGCCGTGGAAGTCGTTGGAGCCGGATTTTGAAATCATGGTGATGGCGGCACCTGAGGTCTGGCCGATGGAGGCGTCGTAGTTGTTGGTTTCTACTTTGAATTCGGCAATGGCGTCTGTGTAGGGGAGATATGCAGTGCGGCGACCGGGGCCCTGATTGGGCGAGCCGTCGAGAGTCCAAGAGTTGCCGCCGATGTTGCCGCCGACGCTGTAGTCTGAGCCGCCGGCGTTGGAGTGGAGAGCGAGGTAATTGTTGACACCACCGGACTGGATGCCGGGTGAGTTCTTGACGAGGAGCATCGCGGAGTTGCCCATGACTGGGAGTTCCATTAAAGTTTTGTTGTCGATGACGCGGCCAGAGGAGACGGAATTTGTCTCGAGGAGTGGGGCTTCGGCTGTGACCGAGATGGTTTCTGTGAGAGCGCCCAGTTCGAGGTTGATCGAGACTTCGATGCGGGAAGAGACGGGGAGGACGATGCCGGTGCGGACAGTCTTCTTGAAGCCTTTGACTTCGGCTGTCAACTGGTAAGGACCTGGCATCAACAGGTTGGCCTCGTAGTAGCCGTTGGCGTTGGTGGTGAGGGTCTGGCTGGCGCCGGTATCGGCATTGCGAACGGTGACTTTTGCGCCTGCGATTGAGGCGGCCTGACTGTCGAGAACGGTACCGAAGAGAGTGGATCTGGTTTCCTGCGCAGACAGGAAGGAAATGGACAAGAAAAGTCCTAGAGTGAAGCGACTGCAAATCATGAATATCCCTTAAGCCGTTGTAACGAAATCTTGAGAAAGCTTATCATGGCTTGGCTTGCCGACTGCGATAGAATCACACGACGGGGTACTATGCAGCTTCTTGCTTTGTTGATGATATGCGCCAGCGCCTTTGCGCAGTCGAGCGCTGGTGGTGGTTCGATTCAGGGAACGGTGAAAGACCCTACTGGCGCAGTTCTTCCTGGAGCGAAACTTACGATTCTGCATATCGAATCAGGTAGAGTCTTTAATTCCGTGGCCAATGGTGAGGGCTTTTATGTAACGCCTCCGATGAACATTGGCCAGTACAAAATGCGAGTTGAAATGGGCGGGATGAAGGCATGGGAAGGTGAGTTGCGAGTTGAGACAGGAAAGATTGTGGCGGTGGATCCGGTATTGACGCCGGGGCAGGTGAGCGAGACGGTGGTGGTAACTGATAGTGTGCCGCTGGTGAACGTAGTGGATGCTACGGATGCGTCTACGCTTGATGCGCAGCGGATCAGGGAATTGCCGATCAATGGACGTAATCTGAATACGCTTTTGGGTAATGTTACTCCGGGTGTGGAGGATTCTGACGGGGCGGGCGGGAGCATTCGTGTGTCGGGACTGATGTCCTACTCGACGGATTATGTGCAGGACGGGGCTTCTTCGAATAACCGTGAGTTTGGTGGGTCGGCGAATTTGCAGGGGCTGGAATCGATTGGTGAGGTGAGGGTTGAGACCAGTACTTCATCGGCGAAGTATACGCGACCTACTTCAGTGATTGTGTCTACCAAGAGCGGATCGAACCGTTTGCAGTTTGCCCTATTTGAAACGCACCGGAATAATGGCTTTGGTGTGGCTCGGGCGCGGCAGGATGTGTTTTTGGATGGGCGGCCGTTTCAGACTCCAAAACTGATTCGGAATGAGTTTGGCGGATCGGTGGGTGGGCCGATTGTGATCCCTTCGTTTGGGTTGAACGGGAAGAAGACGCTCTATAACGGTAAGAACCGCACCTTCTTCTTTTTCACGCGCGAAGGCAGCGAGTGGGTACAAGGGGTGACGCGGGATTTCAGGGTGCCGACGGCATTGATGCGGCAGGGAAACTTTAGTGAGCTTGCGGACAATCAGGGGCGGTTTCTGCAGCTATATGACCCGATGACGACGAGGCAGGAAGAGTTTCCTAATGGACGCATTGTGAGTGTGCGTGATCCGTTTTCGAACAACCAAATTCCTGTTGGAAGAATGAGCCCGTTTACGAAGCGGATTCTCGACATCACACCGATGCCTACTGACATTACGAATCCGAATGTGACTTCGAATTTGCGGATGGCTGTGCCGACGGGGCAGTATCCGATGTTGAGCGATACGCCGACGGTGTTGCGGGTGGATCACCGGTTTACCGAGAAGGATAATTTCTTCGTGAAGGTGAATGGCGGAACTCGCGAGTCTCATTATCTGGGAACTGCCGGTAATGCCGGGGCCCCGACTACTGGTAAGGAAGCCAACGTTACCTATCAACCGACTCGTGGGCGCAGCCTGGCGTTGAGCTGGACGCATACTTTTACGCCGACGTTCTTTGTGGAGACGCTGGCCAATCGAACCTGGCAGTTGTCTCTTACTGTGAATGGGCCCGAGCAGAAAGATTGGTCCAAAGAGTTGGGGTTGCCGAACCCGCTTGGTGAGATTGGATGGCCGAATATTACGGGCACGGGATTTACGAATTACAACTACATTGAGGGTGATAACCGCCGGCAGTTGTACAGCATGATTTCAAATTTTGAACAGAACTATAGCTGGATCAAGAAGTCACATAATTTCTCGTTCGGATATCGTATGCATGACGAGAAGCAGCATCTGTTGCCGGATCAGGGAGCGATCTCGGGATCGGTGGCGTTTAGCAGCTTGGCGACAGCGCTGGAATCGTCCACGCTGGGAACCACGTTGAACCCTGGTATTACGCCGCAGACCGGGCATGACATGGCGAACTTTTTTCTTGGCTATGCGAGTACTTATACGGTTGGGCTGAAACGCGGGATTATGCGGGTTCGCGAGAAAAATTATGGGCTTTATGTGCAGGACAACTGGCGTGTGTCGCGTCGGTTGACGCTGACGCCGGGAGTGCGATGGGATATCAATCCCGCATTTAGCGAGCAGAGCAATTTGTTGACTGCTTTTGATCTTAAGTCGAAGTCGATTTTGTTGCCAGAAGCGCTTGAGCATTATTACAAGCTGGGGGTGACCAATCCGCAGATTGTGGCTAATTTTGAACGGGTAGGAATGTCATTCAAGAGTGCTGCCGAGGTTGGAAAGCCGAAGCAGCTGTTCCCTTCGAATTATTTCGACATTGGGCCGCGGGCTGGATTCGTTTATAGCCTGAGTGAGGGCACCAAGCCTTTGGTTATTCGTGGCGGATATGGTTTGTATATTTCCGCAGTGCCGATGCGGACTTTACTTGCTCAGTTTTCGGGGCTTGCTCCGTTTCGTGCGAACTACACCTACAATCCGAATTCAGCGGCGCAGAGCCCGGATGGGATCGGAAATCTTTTGTTGCGAACCGTACCGGATGTAAGGGTGGGAGAGAACAGCGCGAATGTGATCGACCTGAATAACCCGACTGCGCTGGGACGGGGACAGGGTGTTGTCGCGATGGACGGGAAGCAGCCGAGCCTGCGTATTCATGAATGGAATCTTGCACTGGAAAAGCAGCTGGATGCTTCGACGGTGCTGCGCTTTACCTACAAAGGCAAGCACGGGGTGAACACCGATCAGCTTTTCAATATCAACCCGCAGGCCAATGACTATATCTACTATTTGACGACTGGCCGTCCAACGCCGACTGGCGAATTCGCAAGTGTGTTGAGGCGGCCCTTTGATCAGAATGCCTATACCGATATCCGAATCCTGCAACGGAGTGGCTTTATCAATTCAGCCACATGGGCGGTTGAGATCGAACGGCGGCTTCGCAATGGGCTTGGATTTCAAGCCTTCTATACCTTGACGAATGCGTTGCGGCTGGCTGGCAATTCGTTCCGCGACGATCAATCGTCGGCCACGAATGCGTACTTGCCTGGCACGGTGCCCAATGACTTGAAGGAGCTGAATCGCTTTCTGTTTTATGACCGGGATACGGGCGTGCCGAAGCACCGGATTCGCTGGAACTGGAGCTACGATCTGCCGTTTGGCAGGGGCAAGTCGCTGTTGCGAAATGCGCGTGGTTTGACCAATACGCTGGTGAGTGGCTGGAAGCTGTGGGGGACGGGAACGGTGGTGAGTAGTTGGTATTCGATGCCGACGGGTAATTGGGGTGAGATGGGGGAGTTTGAAGTGTACCGGAACAAGCAGAAGATTCTGGATTGCCGGGCAACTCCTGATTCGGCCCGTACTCCGGCTGGTGAGCGGTGCATTGAAGGGCATCTCTGGTTTAACGGTTATATCTCAGAGCGGTTCATCAACAGCCGGAATGCGGCGGGCATGCGGAACGGCGTGTTTGGTTTGCCTGAGAACTATAAGCCGGCGCAGAAGCCGATCAATCCATGGCCCAAAGGTGGCAGGCCGACAGACCCGAATAATGCCGATTACGATACGAACGTGGTGTATCTGCCGTTGCAGACGGGTGGTGTTGTGCGAGTGAACTACGATACGGGATTGCATCCGTGGCGGAATCAAGCGAAGCTGGGGCCGTTCAACTGGACAATGGATTCTTCGCTCATGAAGTACTTCAACTTTGATGAGCAAGGCCGGAGGCGGCTGCGGCTTAACGTGGACATGTTCAATGTGTTAAATGTGCAGGGCCTGGTGACGCCTGGAGCGGACGGGATATCTAGTCTTGCGACGTCGTATGCAGGGTTTGGAATCCGGCCGCGGCAATTGCAGGCGACGATGCGGTTGGAGTTCTAACGAAGCGTTACCGCGAGAGGTGTGGAGCTTTGGCCTGCGGCGGAGATCATTACGTTGTGTTGGCCGGTGGTGATGCCGTCGGGGAGCTTTAAATTGATCTGGTAAAGGCCGCCGATCTGGCCTGGTGCGCCGCCGGCAAACTCGACTTCGGCATCGATGCCGTCAATGGTTGCGGTGACAGCGTTAGTGGTTTTGTAGAGGGCGTTGGTGGGGAGGAAGTCGCCGAGAGCCGGGTTGCCGTCGAGTGCACCGAGGCCTGTGGCGTAGATTGTCAAGCGTTGTGGGTCTGGCTGGGTATAAGCATTGAAGAGGCCAGGTGTGGCAGTCTGGCTGCTTATCGTGACTGGGTGGATTAGGGTGAGGCCTTGCCAGGAGAAATAAAGTTGAAGGGTGGTAGCGGTGGTGACCGGTGCGGCTACGCTTACTTGTGAATCGTTGGAATATATGACGGGGAGCGTGGTGCCGGTGAGGGCGGATTGAGGGATGTTGCCTGAGAAGTTACCGAGGAGCAGAGCTGGGTATGGGGCTGGTTGGCCGCCAGCTCGCAGAGCGCCGTCGAGGATGAGGCCCTGGCCTTCTGCGGGGCCGAGGCCGGTGCCGAAGATGGTGAGTAGGGAACGTGGGGAGATTGTGTTGAGGAAGCCGTAGCTGGCGGCGTTGGTGACTGAGTTGATTTTGGGCTGGGGTTGCCACGGGCAGGCGTTGGGGTTTTCAAGTCTGTAGAAGCCGCCGTCTGTGAAATGGACGAAGATCTGATTGTTGCCGGAGACGACGAAGTCTGGAGTGATTAGTGTTTCGAGGTACTCGATGTTGCCCGGTTCGCCACGGAAGAGGCGGCCGGCGGCGATGAAATAGGAATCGGCGACGGCAGCCAGGGGCAAGAAGCGGAGATTATTGTGGGTTGTGGTGAGCGCTGAGGGGGTTAACAATGAGGCGTTGCGGAAGGTGGCGCTGTTGCCTGCCAGAGCGATTGCAGTGCCGTTTTCGAGGCGCGCAAGGGCGTTGAGGCCTGGGACTATGAGGGTGGAGATGGTGGAGGTTGCTTTGGTCCAGACGGCGAGTTCAACTGTGAGGACGCCGCCGGTGGGTGTGTAGGCGGCGGCGTTCCAGTATAGGTTTCCAGCGGCGTCAGCGACGATGCGTTGCAGGGTTGAGAAGGCACCGAGCGGAGCGAAAATTACGGGTTGTCCGTCGGAGGTTTTGAGGTTAGAGACTTTGCTGTCAGAGGTGATTACAAGAATACGGCGGCGGTTGGTGTCGGCAATGATGATGCGGCCTTCGTTATCGACGGTGAAGGTCTGGATGCCGAAGAGGGTGAGGTCTGTTGCATTCTTGCCTTCGGCGTCGCCGATGTCGTTGCCTCCGCCTACGATGAAGCGTGGGGCCTGGCCAGGGCGGGATTCGAGGATGCCTGATTTGCCGCCGAGATTGGCAGAGTAGAGAATTGAACTGTTGCGAGCAAAGAAGGCTGCGAAGGGTGGTGCCTGGCCGTCTACCGTTGCGGCTACGGGAGCGCCAGCGATGACGGTTGGGGCTCGGTTGGACATCCGAACGAGAGGGTTGCGTTGTTCAGGGCGGGTAGAACCCTCATAGTAGAGATCCCCTGTCGAGGTGATGGCGCGTGGGGTGCCGGTAAAGGCTGGATATGGGGCGGTGCCGGTTTCGATATTGCCATCCAGGCGGATCGGAAAGACGCGGTTGGCGGTGGCGGCGGCTGGGGTACCGTCGGCAAGGAGAAGGATGTTGATGGTGGTGTCGAAGTTGGTGTTGACGGTGTCGATGATGCCGTCTGGGGTGATGAGGCGAATGTGGCGACCGGCTAGATCTCGTAGCCAGATGTTGCCGTTGGGGAAGGCGATTACCTGACGTGGGTTGGAGAGGGCTGCGGCTGTAGCTGGGCCTTCATCGCCGGTGAGGCCTGCTGCCGCGGCAACGCGAGTGGAGCCGGCAACGGTGCGGAGGGTCTTGTCGGGGAAGAGCTGGCGGAGGCGGTTGAAGCTATCGATGATGAGAAGGTCGCCGGAGCGGGTGAAGGTTGCGTTGACGATGGTGCCGAGGTTGATTTCTGTGGCTGGGCCGGATTCCCCGTTGAAGCCTGGACGGCCTGAGCCTGCTACTGGTTCGATGATGCCGCTCGTTACCTGGAAGACGCGACCGACGGCTACGAAGTGGAGAGTGCCTGAGGGTGAAAAGAGAATTTGCGAAACGGCCGGGAGGGCCTGGTCTGCTGTGCCGGGAGTGACGCTGAGGCCTCTTGTGCCGTTGCCCGCAAGCGTGATCACGCGGCCACTGGAATCGATGCGGCGGATGCGCGATGCGGTATCGAAGAAGTGGGGCGTCTGGTTGGGGGAGACGGCGAAGACGGCTGTCTGGAGAGTTTGGGATTCGAGGGCTCGCTCGCCTTCTTCAATTTTAAAGGGTGGTTGGGCTGGAGTGAAGAGGTTGAATCGACAGTCTTGGGCGAGCAGATTACTGAGCAGGATCGGAATTAACAGCATTCGCATAGAGCTTTGTAATTATATTAGAGGAGGTTCTCGCCTGTCTCTGCGTCGAGTAGGAGAGAGTGGGCTTGTTGTTGTGCTGTTTGACTTGGGCGGAATGGGGCTTGGAGGATGGTGCGGCGGTGGATTGAATGAAGAGGCGACGATCCATGAGGTTTATTCGTAGACAGTGGGTTTGCGCAGCCAGTGGATGATAATCCAGAGACCTCCCCAGATTATTGCATCGCAGACGAGATAGAGAGGGACCCAGATCCATTCGCGGGCCAGCGTTGCGTCCGAGAAGATGGTGGTTGAGAGCAGGGTGACCATCGGATTCGTTAGGGCGAGGATGGCCATTGGGCTGGCGTAGAAGGGGGTGGCCGGGGAGATGCTGGCCGCTTTGACTTCAATGATCTGCCAGACGCAGATGATGAGATCGAAGACGAGGCGGCCAGTGAAGAGGGTTCGCGCGGAGGGAAATTTCATTATTGGGACTGCATATATTCGATGAAGTGGCGAGCGTAGCGATCCAGTGTTTTCATATCTGAGCCGTGCAGCAGTGGGGAACACATTTCGTAGGCGATGCTTCCGTTGAAGCCGCCCTCGCTGAGGGCTTCAAAGAAGGACTTGTAGTCGATGAAGCCTTCGCCCATTGGGACGGCCTGGATGAAGGGGAGGCCTTCGCGGTAGTTGACCAGGGCTGAGTCGTATTTGTAGCGAGGACGTTTAACGTAGTCGGCGACGGTGGTGTGGACGGTGATGGGTGCCATGAGGATGGCTGCCTGGGTGAGGTCTGCACCGTGGAGGGCGGGGGCCCAGGCGTCGAAGCCGGCGCGGCAGTTGGGGTGGTTGACTTGCGTGATGAGGTCGTGGAGGGTTTCATAGCCAACGGCGAGGTCGTGGTGGTTTTGAACGGCGAAGGTGACGT
>JBKJUN010000234.1:0-6758 GCA_046590555.1 Bryobacter sp.
CAGAATAGCCTGCGGCCCGATTTCGGCTTCCACACACTTGCAGGACTTTCCATACACCTCCTCTTTTCGACATTATTTGCGCTGATCTTCGCCGCAGTCATTCCAACTAATCTGCGCCCGTTTACCTCCCTCGTCCTCGGAATCCTCGCCGCCACGTCCTGGTTTTACCTTCTGGATGGTTTTTTCTGGCGAAATTCCTTCCCTTTGGTCTCACAATATTCGCGTCGACCATCGATCTTCTTCTCCTTCGTACTCCTTGGCATTTGCGTTGGTTTATACTCAGTATTTGTGCGCTCTTCAAAAGAGACGCAAATCTCCGCCAAATAAGGCTCGGCCTTAGGCGTGAGAATTTCCCTTGGACCAGGTATTTCGTTTGAAACCCAACCAGATCAGGCTTCGTCTCCTCATAGGCGCAGAGTGGAAAGGAACCAGCTTTAGATGATGTCTTACAGGCGAGCAAGCCTGGGTATGCCATTTCTGCAGTCTATTGTTGTTGTTCTGGCGTTCTCATACTCTTCACTACTCGCGCAACAAGCTAGCCAGCAGCCCCCGGTATCTCAACCCCCGGCACCCCAGCCAGCCAAGCCAAAGCCCGCGAACCCCTTTGAAAATGTCCCTTCGTCCACTCCTGTTGATGCGCCGAAGCCGGAGCCTCAGGCCCCTGCCAAGCCAAAACTGGAGAACCCGGCTCAAGCCGCACCAACCGTTGCTACCCCAGCACCAGCGCAAACAGACGCTCCTTCGGAAGATGTAATCGAGGCTATCGAGTTTCGCGGATCACGTCGCGTTCCGCAAGATACCCTTCGTGCCCTCGTAATCACCAAGAAGGGCGACAAATATAGCCAGGACTCCCTCAATCGGGATTTCATGGCTCTTTGGAACACCGCGCGGTTCGACGATATTCGCCTTGAGCGCGAAGTCGGTCGCACTGGCTGGATCATTCGATATGTCGTCACCGAACGTCGCGTAGTGCGTTCGATCAAGTACGACGGAATGAAGTCGGTCACAGTGTCTGAAATCTTGGATCGCTTCAAAGAACGCAAAGTTGGGCTACAGGTTGAACAGCAGTACGACCCTAACAAGGTCCAGCGCGCTGCAAACGTTCTGAAAGAATATCTGTCAGAGCGTGGCCGCCAGTTTGCTACAGTTACGCCCGAGATTCGCCAAATCCCACCTTCTTCACTCGAAGTCAACTTCCGGGTCGCCGAAGGCCCGAAGGTCAAGGTTGGCAACATCGATATCCAAGGTAACAAGGTGTTTAGCGATGCAGTCGTGCGTCGTGCCATGAAGAACCTCCGCCCAGTTGGCATACCGCGCTCCATTCTTCTTGAGAACCTCTTTGCCAAGACCTACGATGCAACCAAACTCGAAGAAGACATGAGCCGCGTGCAGAGCTATTACCAGGAAAAGGGCTACTTTACCGCCAAGGCGAGCGCAGAAGATCCGGTGATCAAAGATGTCGGAGGCAAAGGATTCCGGATTCCGCTTATCAAGACCAACAAACCCGGCAAGCGAGCTGACTTCCGAGTCAACATTGACGAAGGCCCGAAGTACCGCCTGCAGAAATTAAACCTCGTGGGCGTCAAATTCTTCCGCGCCCCAGAAGAACTCTTTAGCCGAGTCCTCGGCATGGGAGAAGGGGATGTATTCTCCACGGCCAAGCTCCGCAAGGGTCTCGAAGACATGCGCAAGCTTTACGGCCAATTCGGCTTCCTCGATTTCGTTCCTGAACCAGGTTTTGAGCCCGATCTCAAGAACGGCAAGATCGACTTAACGCTAAACGTCGACGAAGGCAAACAGTTTTTTGTCCGCCGCATCGATTTTGCTGGCAACACAACAACTCGCGACAAGGTCATCCGACGTGAAATTCTTCTCGACGAAGGTGACCTCTTCAACTCGCGCCTTTGGGAAGTCAGTCTATTGCGCTTGAATCAACTTGGTTACTTTGAAGTCCTGAAAGAAACCGAAGCTGCCAACATCACCCGCGACACCAAGAACAATACCGTCGACATTACCCTCAAGGTGAAAGAACGCGGCAAGAACTCGGTGCAGATGTCGGGTGGCGTCTCTGGCATCGCCGGCAGCTTCGTCAGCTTCGGCTACTCCACCAACAACTTCCTGGGTCTCGGCGAAACTCTTTCGCTTGACACGCAGCTTGGCGACCGTATCCGGTCGGCCACATTTGGCTTTACCGAGCCATACTTTCTCGACAAGCCCATTCAAGTCGGTTTCACGATCTTCTATCAGCGCTTTAACTACGACCAAGGCCGCGAAGTCTCGCTCTTCTCTGGTCGCAACCTGACACAGCAGTTCAACTCCATCGGTCGCGACAACCTGCTGAACTACTCGTCCAACGGCTACGGTTTCACCGCGTACGGTTCAACGCTTCTGAGACGCAGCTTCGCTCGTGTTGGCGTTACCTATAGTTATTCAACCTCACAGTATGCGCCAGGAACCACCGCAGCCCGTACCTACTTTGAAGCAGTGAACTTCCAAAATCTCGACGGACCGAACCAGCTCTCTGGCATCCGCACCTCCTCTATCATTCCCAACTACTCATACAACACCGTAGATCATCCGGTTACGCCTTCAAGAGGCAAGTCAATCTACATATCTTCTACTTTCGCTGGGTCTTTCCTGGGCGGAAATGTCAATATGATCGAACCGACTATCGACTTCAAGTATTTTAGAGCTGGTTTCAAAAAGGGTCACGTTATCGGCATGCACACCTTAGGCCGATTCATATCTGGATATGGTGGCAAGACGGCACCACCCTTCAACCGCTTCTACATGGGCGGCGAAAACGATATCCGCGGCTTCGATATCTGGGGTATCAGCCCTCTCGCCTACATCCCAAGTAGATCGACGGTGCCAGTGTTGAATGAGGACGGCAGCGCCCGTATCCAGCGCTCGCTCGGGTCAGACGGTCGACTCTTTCTGAGCAACGTAACTCAAGACATTCCCACTTACCAGATCATCTATCCCGGCGGCGATACACAGGGTGTTGGTAACTTTGAATATCGCATCCCAATTTTTGGCCCAGTTGTTTTAGCTGCATTCGCCGACATCGGCGTCAACCGCATCAGCCGTTCTAATGGCCTCAACCTCAACCCGGGTCGAATTGCTCAGCTCAATGCTGACTTTCCTCAGGCCGGATTTGAGAACAAGGCCTTCCTTATCGACTTTACTCAGAAGCCTCGCATGTCAACCGGTCTTGAAGTACAGATTATGATGCCGGTAGTAAATGCACCTTTTCGCTTCTACTACGCCTTCAATCCCCTCCGGGTTGACGACTTTATCCAACCGCCTATTGCGGCTGACCGGTCGTACTTCCCGAACCAAGCCACCTTTATCAACTCAGTTGCCCAGTTTGGCCAGGGCAGCCCGTATCGCGAAAGACAGAAGATCTTCCGCTTTACGATCAGCCGCACATTCTAACCAACTGTTTTGATAAGATCCTGAAAGAGAAATCCAAGTAAATGAGCATTTTCGTTAAAAATATCCTGGCCGGTGCTGTAGTTTTCGGCCTCGCCGCTTCAGCCTTTGCGCAGAACAAAGTGGGCACCATCAACATCCAGCAGGCGATCGTCTCCACCAAAGACGGTCAAAAAGCCGCCGCTGAACTCCAGACGCGTTTCGAGCCTCGCCGTAAAGAAGTGGAGAGAGCGAACGCTTCTGTCCAAGCCCTTCAGGCCCAGTATCAGAAGCTCGGCACGGTAGGCAGTGAAGAGGCCAAGCGCAAGCTCCAGACAGAAATCGAAATGAAGACCAAGAGCCTGCAGCGCGAAAGCGAGGACGCGAATGCGGAATTCGAACAAGAACAGCAAAAGGTTTTGAACGAACTCGGCGGTCGCATTATGCAAGTCATCAACAAGTTTTCGGTCGATAACGGTTTCTCAATGATCCTCGACGTCAGCTCACCGCAGACCCCCGTTATCTGGGCATCGAACACGCTCGACATCACCAATGAAGTGATCAAGCTCTACGACGCCAATGCTCCTTCGACCATGGCTGCTCCCGCTGCCCCGAAGACTGCCGCGCCTGCCGCTCCAAAGACCGCCGCACCTGCTGCCCCAAAAACAGCAGTTCCGCCCGTCAAGAAGTAAGCGGCTTTAGAAGCCGCTGGTCCGAATCCAATAGCTCTCGCGCCAGGTCATTCCTGGCGCGATTGTTTTGTAGCTGCCCGGAGTATTGAAAGCGTTCGTCGGAGCGGTCATTGGCTCAAAGCAAATGAACGATTGCCCGGCCGGAGCGTACACCACTCCAATCGGATAGTCCTTCCCGTAGACGACTTCAATGACCTGCGACTTGCCCTTCACCCGGAAGGTCGCATTTTCTTCCAACCTACCAAACACATCGTCGAGCACCACGCCTTTCAGCTTCATACCCTTTGGATAAGGATTGGGCTTCTTCTCCCCTGTTGGGATCAGCTTCGGCGACAAAAGCAGCAAGTCCTTTGCCGGGATTGTCACCTCCCACTCATCCCTCGGTGCATCGCTCAACTGGAAATAAGGGTGGTACCCGATCGCGAGCGGCATTGGCTCAGCAGCAAGATTCTCGATAGCAGTAATCACCTCAAGCGTTCCTGCAGTCAATTTATAGGTCAACTCAATTCGGTGTGGAAAAGGAAACTGTGCGAGCCAATCCGGCTGCCTCGAACAATCGAGCGTCATACGAACCAGCGCGTGATCCTTTTGCGCTGACACTTCCTTCACCTGCCACAGCTTCGTAAAGGTGACCAGACCATGGATCGGATTCTTGTTCCCATCAAGGCGCAAATTCCCGAGCGACCCATTGAGCAAGTACGTTTTGCCATTCACCTTGTAGCTCATGCCTTCAATCCGGTTTGCCCAGGGTGACAACAAGGGATTGCCCAGCAGGCGGGGCTTCGCCACGAGTTCACCAATACCCACGCCGGGAGGCCCCCAGAACACCTGCTTGCCATTTACATGGAAGTCATAAGAGTTTGCCCCAAACCCGGGCGCAACCGCCACTTCGCTGTTACTTTCGACTTCTGTCAGCCGCACCACTGGCTGCCCGTCTTCACTTGTTTGTACCGCGCGATATTGTGCCATAAGCCTATATTAAGGCTTTCGGTCTGGTGTGTTGGGGTCCTTCGGATCCAGCTTCGTATACTCCTGGCAGCACCAACACTTGCCGGGTGAATAGGTACGGATATAGCAGATCTCGCACCAGTAGCTCACTCCCAACTTCTCGCCTTTCACGAACGTATAAAGCGGTTTGGTATGTATCCCATCAATTACGAATTTCCCTTCCCCAGCCATCTCCCCCTGCACTTCAAATTCCGTGCCAATCAGGCGCTCATCATCCAGTACTTTCCCTACCGCCTCATCGCACTCAAGCGACACGACCCGCCCACCCACATCGAGCTTTCGTCCTTCGGACAGCTTGCCACGCAGAGACTTCTCACCGGCTGTGGCAAGCAAGAGGCCGGGTAGCAGGAATACTACTCTTCGCTTCATACTTCTATTATGCTGCGGCGAAATCGACGTCGAAGCATGAGGCAAGGTCGTGATAGAAGTCCCGACCCTTTCCCCGAATCAAATCGAAAAGCTAAGCCATCCGCTTTGAGTATTCGCGAGCAATGTAGTCACAAGCACGAACGGTAATGGCCATCATGGTCAAAGTGGGATTCTGACAACCAGAACTCACCCAGGCCGCACCATCGGTAACAAACACATTCTCAACGTCGTGAGCCTGGTTGTACTTGTTCAGCACGCCCTTCTTTGGGTCATTGCTCATGCGGGCCGTACCGATTTCGTGAATACAGAAACCAGGCACACTATACTGCCCGGTCTTCTGGATATTCTTCGCACCTGAGGCTTCCAGCATCTCAGCGGCCTGATTGCGGCCATCCTCCCAGAGCTTCTTTTCGTTATCGCTCCAGTCGGCGCTCACCTTTAGCGTCGGGATACCCCAGGCGTCGCGCTTGGTTCTGTCCAGTTCGACATGGTTCTCTGCTCGCGCGAGGCACTCGCCCCAAAGCCCAAGTGACATCCCAAACTGTCCGTTGCGTACGGCATCCTTATAGTCTTTACCAAAGCCCGGCGAGTTGAAGCTAAAACCCGGCGTGGACCCACCCTGGTAGCCATAGCCACGGATGAAGCCGTTGGTCATCTTCTCTTTGATATTACGGAAGCGGGGCACATAGATGCCGTTGGGGCGCCTTGGCGAACCAGCCCAAGGCTTGGCCTCAAACATCGGCATCAGGCCCGAAGCTCCACCCTGATAAATGTGATCCATCAAGTATTTACCGAGGGCACCTGAAGAGTTGCAGATCTGGGAGTTCATCAGCAGGCGCGTCGACTCAAGTGTAGAGGCGCACAACACAATCACCTTTGCTCGCACTCGCTTCAATTCGCGTGTCTTGGTATCGACGTATTCAACCCCGTCGGCCTTGCCGCCGTCCTGCATCATCACTCGCGCAGCGGCCGCATTCGTGAGAAGCGTCATTCGGCCAGTTTTCATCGCGTCAGCAACAGTCGTAAAGGGCGAAGAGAAATAGCTGGTCGTGGTACAGCCGCGCTCGCAAGGCCCGCAGTAGTGACACGGCTGGCGCCCATTGAGCGGCTTCGTCAGAATCGCCACGCGTCCCATCGTCACCACGCGACCCATCTTCGATTTCACCTGTTGGCGCAAGTGCGCTTCTGTGCAAGTGAAATCCATCGCTGGTTGAAAGATCGAATCGGGCAAATGATCGAGGCCCTCGCTCATACCAGAGATCCCTACGTACTTCT
>JBKJUN010000260.1:0-3944 GCA_046590555.1 Bryobacter sp.
TTCCAGATGCCTCCGCCGAGAGTTTACATCCGTTCGTGCAGGAGTCGATCCAATCTGGCAGCATCGCGCATACCGATGGCTGGAAGGGCTACTCCGGCTTGGACGCCAAAGGCTACATCCATGAAGTGACGGTCATCAAAGGGAAGAAGGAGACCGCCTCGGAACTGCTGCCGCGGGTGCATCGCGTCATCTCGCTGCTCAAACGATGGCTCATGGGAACGCATCAGGGCGCAGTCAGTCACAAGCACCTCGACTTTTACCTCGACGAGTTCACATTCCGGTTCAACCGTCGAAAATCCAACAGTCGCGGCAAGCTCTTCTTCCGCCTGGTGCAACAAGCTGTGGCGGTCGAACCCGCACCGTATGACGCGATTGTTCATCGGACCCGTCAACGGAATAAAGGAAAACCACAACCTGTAGGGCCAACCTGAGTCAAGCACATAGCCAGTTTCGCGAATATGACGTTCTAGCCCAGGAATTCTGCCAAGCCCCAATTGGATTGCTTCCTCAGGCGTAACCATGAACCCCGCCCCATGTAGCGAAACGCCTCTGCAACTCAAGCTATCATTTGATTTGAGGGACATTGCGGCAGCCACATTTGGCCCAATGCTTAGGTCTGCATGGATGATACCCGCACGCTCCAAAATGTCGACAGCTATGTGGTCGCCCTGAACAGTTTCAGCGACTACTCGCGCCAGAGTCCCTTCATGCCTCCCAGCCTGCGCCACTGACATCGAGATGCGAACATTGGCACCGTCGCGTGAATCTACCCAAGGGTGATCGGGAATTGTATAGATGAGCGAGAGCGGCTTGTCGTTCTGCATGTGATGCGAAAGCACTCGACGATTGAAGGTCTGTCTCAAGCTATTTGTTGCGATGAAGCCGAAGCGACGAGTGGCACCACTGCGCACAGCCTCGGCCGCAATGTGCCACCAATACATCACGAAGTCGGCACTCTCAGGGACTTCTGGGTAGAGGAATGCCGTCAGCCTGAAGTGTCCCAGCGCCAATTGTTCATTTTCCTCAATGTTTTTGAAACCTTTTCTCTCAATCCTCGTCTCAGCTGGCCCTCGGCCTTCCTGATTCAATTCGGCCCCATTCCCTAAAATCGATCAGAATTAATCACTTAGCCCAAATCCAAAACACTCCCAAAAGTCAGAATTTCGCAAAAATTACGGTAGGGACGGGTATACCCGTACCAACCAGCACAGCCCGCATCGTTTCACGCTAATCCCGGGCAGCGAATCGATCAACCATGCCAACAGCCCCAGCAAATGTTTTGCTTCAGCTCAAAAATGAGAGCGTCTTGCCGAAGAGGGTAAAAGTGGAGCAAGACGCTTTGATTGAACGAAAGAAATACGGGCACCACGGTGCTGAAGAGAAGACGAAGCTGCTGAAGCGGCATCTGGTGGAAAAGATACCCGTGTCCAAGGTCTGTGAAGAGGCGGGCGTAGCGCCGACGCAGTTCTACCGCTGGCTGGAGCAGTTGTTCGCCAACGGGCAGGTTGCGTTGGATTCCAAGCGAGGTCCGGGCGGGGCCAAGAGCGAGGACCAGGCGCGTATCGCGCGGCTGGAAAAGCGCATCCAGCAGAAGGACGAAGTGCTGGCGGAACTGATGGAGGAGCATGTAGCGTTAAAATAAGCTGTTGGGGGACGTTGACCGGAATCTGGGTCGAGCCCGACAAGCGCGACCAGATTGTGGACTTCGTGCGGCGATGGTCAAAGAAGGCCGAAGTCGCCGCCGAGAAGTTCATTGAGTGGCTCGGCATCGCCGCCGGTAAATATTACCAGTGGCGAAAACGCTACGGCAAGGCCAACGAGCACAACGGTTGGGTTCCCCGCGATTTTTGGCTGCGGGACTGGGAGAAGAGGCGAATTCTCGACTTTCAGTCGCAGTATCCGATGGAAGGCTACCGCCGCCTGACTTACATGATGATCGACGCCGATGCTGTGGCGGTAAGTCCGTCGAGCGTCTACCGGGTGCTGCATGAGGCGGGCCGGTTGAGTAAGTTCAGCGGCCGACCGTCGAAAAAGGGACTGGTTTTGAGCAACCCACGGCCCCGCACGAGCACTGGCACATCGACATCGCGCACATCAATATTCACGGCACCTTCTACTATCTGTGCGCGGTGCTCGACGGAGCCAGCCGTTACATCGTGGAATGGGATCTGCGGGAATCGATGACGGAGGCTCAGATCGAGATTCTGTTGCAACGGGCGAAGGAGAAGTTCCCCGACGCCAGGCCGCGAATCATCTCCGACAACGGTCCACAGTTCATCGCCAAAGACTTCAAGGAGTTCATTCGGATCTCCGGGATGACGCACGTGCGGACCGCTCCGTATTATCCGCAGTCCAACGGGAAGATAGAGCGCTGGAACAAGTCGATCAAGAGCGAGGGCATCCGGCCCGGCGTGCCTTTGTCGCTGGAGGAAGGCCGGTCGGTGACTGGTCAATACATCGCTTATTACAACGACAAGCGCTTGCACAGCTCGATCGGATACATTACGCCGAAAGATATGTTGGAGGGCCGACGCGTGCAAATCCATCAGCAACGGGACCGCAAGTTGGAAGAAGCTCGAGCTTTGCGCGAGAAGCGACCGAAGTCCACTGAGTTACCCGACCGGACTACAACCGAGGATCTATCGACTTCGGCGCTGCTTAAAGCTAATATACTCTTGCCGGGTGAAGCAGAAGCGGGCTCTGCAGGGATGCAACCATGCTGAGGGATAACCTGGAGGGCTCATCGAGACGATGAGGAATCACGTGAACGGCTCACACAAAGCGCGGCCCCAAATACCCTGTGGCTAAACATCGGATCGATAGACCCTCATGCCTTAAAAATCCCCGCCCGCAGGGCGGAATCCTCCCTTTGCGCAACCGGCGCTCTCGCCTTCACGCTGAACCAAAACACCGTTGGACTCACCCATTTTCACAAAGTCAGCGGCGACGAAGTTGTGTGGCTGCTAGGATTGCGACTCCGACCATGGCGAAGGTAGCTGGTTCTGGAACTCCCGTGGGAACATCGGCGGTGCGAGCGGCGGCACCAACCGTGAAACCATACCAAGTCTCATTTGCAGCTGATGTCCAAGTAACAGAAGTGAAGTTGCCTCTTAGCTTAATGATTCCATGAGGCTCGGTGCCGAAGTTGCTACTGATGATGGTATTGAGAGAGAAGGTGCCATTGCCATTGTTAACCTTCTGCACCGCGCCATCACCCCAAAAGCCTTGGCCTTGACTAATGATGTCAAAATCACGGTCAAAGGTGAAGCCGTTTCCGTTGATACTTACGTAAGCAAAATAGAGGTCGGTGACCGATTCGCTGAAAGAAAGGTTGCGGCTCGAGGGCGTGCTCATCTGAATAATGTCGGAAGCTGGTGGCGCGTTGTTGACTTCACCGCTGGTGTAAGGCTTTCTGGCTGCGTTGGGCTCAGTCCAATAATTCGTGCCGCCGGACGTTTGAGCCAAAAAGATCTGGCCGGTGTGGCTAACGGTAACGTTATTTAGACCAAACAATAGATTACCGGTAGCGGTGTTGGTCGGCGCTGTTGTGTTTGCGCTCGTCCAGTCGGTCCAATTGATAGTGACAGCTGACGCATTCACAGCGTAAAGCAGTACTAATGAGTATAGAATTTTATGGTGTTGCAAGTCGAACCTCCGCTTATGAGTGTATAGTTAAAAACGTCAAAGACCCGCGATAGAATCAAGTGCTTTAGTACTGTTCAGTTAAAATGGCCCGTTCAGTACCCAATGAATTATAACCAGTGAACGAATTAAGTGCGCCATGCAACAGGGATGGCGGCAAAGCGGGGCGTTTGGGTGGAGCTGTCACCAAATCGTTTCAAGAATCAGCAGAAGTTTGACGCCGATTCTACGATGCCTTCTTATAAGTTTAGTGAGGGGGAGAGCGAGGCGATTACGGGGTATTTGCTGGCGCGGCCTTAGGG
>JBKJUN010000781.1:0-4031 GCA_046590555.1 Bryobacter sp.
GCAGATCGATTCTTAGTCTCCCACTTGCCATCGCCGCCCAACAGCGCAAGGCTCTCAAGATTACCGGGCTCGAAACCGACCTCGTCATCAACCCACCCCGTAAGCCAAACTACGACGCCCTCCAGGCTCTCGGTCTCCACTCCGGCACTGTCACCCTGCGCATCAAAACCGATGCCGGCATCACCGGCTGGGCTTCCTCCAACTTTGGTGCCGTTGAAGGTGGCCCCAAAGTTCTCCGCGCCATTCTCGAAGAAGAAGTAAAACCTCTCATTCTCAACCAGGACCCGGCCTTCCCCAAGCGGATCCGCGCCGAACTCCACCGCGGTCTCCAGTATCAGGGCCTTCTCGGGATCACCCAATTTGCCATCTCCGCTACCGACATTGCTATTTGGGACATCCTCGGCAAGCACGCAAACATGCCTGTCTGGCGCATGCTCGGCGCAGCCCGTGACCGCATGCCCGTCTATTCGATGTGCGGCTGGTACTACGACAACGATGACGACATGTCCCAATACAAGGCCCAGCTCGAAAAAGGCCTCAGCGAAGGCTACCGCGCCATCAAAATCAAAGTCGGTAAATACTCGATGGCTGACGACGAGCGCCGCATCCGCCTCGCCCAGGATCTGGCCGGCAAAGACCGCCGCATCATGCTCGACGCCAACCAGGTATTCAGCCGCAACGAAGCACTCCGTCGTGGCCGCCTCTACCAGCAAATGGGAGTCTACTGGTACGAAGAACCCCTCCCGCCGAACGACATGGAAGGCTACGCCGAGCTCACCGACAAGCTGGACGTCCGCATCGCTACCGGCGAAAACCTGTACATGAAATACCAGTTCAACGACCTGATCCAGCGCAAGGGTGCCGACATCGTACAACCCGACAATCGCCGCGCCGGTGGTGTTACCGAATGGCTTGAGATCGCCGCCATCGCCGACGCAGCGGGCCTCTCACTCGCCAGCCACGGCGGAGGCGATGTAAACATGAACATGCTCTGTGCCATCCCCAATGCGATCTACATGGAAACGGGCGGCCCCCAACCCCGAATGATCAATGGCGAAGTTACTGCTCCGGAAGCGCCCGGCATGTCTACCGAACCCAGACTAAAATAAAGGTCCCCATGCTCTCTACTCGCCTCAACGCCCTCGACGCCTTCCGCGGCCTCACTATCTTCCTGATGGTGCTGGTCAATACCCCCGGCGATCACAATCATGTCTACGGCCCGCTTCGCCACGCCGAGTGGCACGGCTGGACCATCACCGATGCAGTCTTCCCCAGCTTCGTCTGGATCGTCGGCGTCGCCATCACTCTTTCGCTGGGCCGCAAGCTCGAACAAAATGTCCTCAAGCCAACCCTTTACAACGACATCTTCCGTCGCACTCTCATCCTCTTCACCCTCGGCCTTTTCCTCTACGCCTTCCCAACCTTCCCGCTCGACACCTTCCGCATCCTCGGAGTCTTGCAGCGAATCGCGATTTGTTACTGCATCACCAGCCTGCTCTTCCTTCACACCTCCATTCGCGGCCAGATCATTGCCATAGCAGGCCTTCTCCTAAGCTACGCCCTCATCATGAATTTCATCCCCGCGCCGGGCTTTTCCCCCGGAGACCTCTCCGTCGAAGGCAACGTGGCCCACTACATCGACCGCATTATTCTAGGCACACACAACTACACACAAACCAAAACCTGGGATCCCGAAGGCATCCTCTCTACCCTCCCATCCATCGCTACCTGTCTCCTCGGTGTCCTCGCCGGTCACATCCTCAAGACTGCCTGGCACATCAACGACCGCACGCAGCGCCTCATCCTGATCGGCGCAGGCCTGGCCGCCTCCGGCCTTATGCTCAACACCTGGATGCCGATCAACAAAAAGCTCTGGACCTCATCCTTCACCCTCTTCATGGCCGGTGCTGACTTCATCGTCCTCGGTGCCATGCTTTGGGCTATCGATGGCCGCAAGATCGTTGCTCCCTTCCGCCCTGCCATGATCATGGGCATGAACGCAATCGCCATCTACCTATCAAGCGAATTCGTGATCACAATTCTCGAGATCACCCACTGGAAAGGAGCGATCTACAACGCAGTCTTTGCCCCGCTGGCCTCACCCATCAACGCCAGCTTCCTCTTCGCAATCACTTACTCACTACTGCATCTCTTACTCGCCTACATCCTCTACCGCCGCAACTGGTTTCTCAAGGTCTGACCGCGCAATCTGGCGCGGCATGTGATTAACTTTCAAGATGCATCGTCGCACTCTTCTTGGCTCACTTCTTGGTGTCCCCGCCTTGGTTGGCCTCCCCAGACTCACCATCAAAGACGTCAAGGTAATCACTACCTCGGCGGGGGCGAACTACCGCTGGATCTTCCTCAAAATCATTACCTCCGAGCCAGGCCTCTACGGTATCGGCTCCGCGAACAACGCCTTTCAGACCGACGCCGTCGTCACCGCCCTTCAGAACCATCTCCGTCCCTGGCTCATCGGCAAAGACCCCGATCAGATCGAAGACCTCTGGCAGAGTTCCCACCTCAAAACTTATTGGCGCAATGGCCCGGTCAACAACAATGTGCTCAGCGCCATGGACATGGCCCTTTGGGACATCAAAGGCAAGCGCGCAAACATGCCAGTCTATGACCTGCTTGGTGGCAAAGTCCGTCAAGCTGTCCCCTGCTACGACCATGTCGGCGGCGTCGATGCTTCTGCCGCCGCCGAAGCCGTCCAGAAATCCCTGGCTTCCGGCTACCGCCACATCCGCGTCCAGTTTGGTGCCTACGGAGGTGGCGGCTTTATCCCGGCAGGTCAGGGTTCCCGCCCGGACGGTGCCCCCAACATCCAGGCCTTCGATGAAGAGGTCTACGTCACTAGGGTCAGCAAATTGTTTGAAGAAGTCCGCGCCAAAGTTGGCTTCGAACCCAAGCTCTGCCACGATGTCCACTCACACCTCACCGGCATGAACGCCGCTGAATTCTGCCGCCGCCTGCAGCCCTTGCAAATGTTCTTCGTCGAAGATGTTCTTAGCTCCGAAACCCTCGACTGGTACAAGAACATCCGCCAGATCTGCACCACGCCCCAGGCCGTCGGAGAACTCTTCACCCATCCCCTCGAATACTACCCGCTCATCAGCCAGCGACTCATCGACTTCGTTCGCTGCCGTGTCTCAGCCATCGGCGGCATCACCCCCGCCAAGAAGCTCGCCAATATGTGTGAAGTCTTCGGTTGCAAAACTGCCTTCCAGGAAGGGGGCGAAAACGACCCCGTCAACCAGCTCGCCGCCTTCCACGTCGATATCTCGAGCCCCGCCTTCGGCATTCAGGAGGAAAACCATTTCCCCCCCTCTGTCTATGAGGTCCTCCCCGGCACTGCCCTGATCCGCAAAGGCTACCTCTATGGCAATGACAAACCTGGTCTCGGCATTGACATCGATGAAGTCTTAGCCGCAAAATACCCTATCGCTACAAAAAGCGACGGCAACCCCTATCGCCTCGACCGCGCGATGGACGGCAGCGTCGTAAAGCCCTGAGTCTTAATTCTTAGGCCGAAGCAGCAGCGACAATCCACCGCCCGCCAGCGCCAGCACCGCCAGAATCGTAAAGACCTGCGCGTATCCAGCGCTCAGATCTCCCTGCTTGCGCGCTGCATCAAGAAGAGCCGCGAAGTAACCCGGAACAATAAAACCACACAAGCCCCAGGCGCTAAACACAATCCCGTAATTCGCACCCACAAACTTTGCCCCAAAGAAATCCGCCGTCATCGCCGGCATCAGCGCTAGAAAGCCTCCATAAGCAAAGGCCACCAGACACAAACCGGTCAACAAAGACAGAAACCCGTCGCTCACCCGCAACACCACCGCACAGGCAAACACACTCGTGGCGCACATCCCCAAGATGGCCGGCAACCTTCCAAACCGGTCTGACACACTCCCCCAAGCCAGCCTCCCCAGACCGTTAAACCCGCTCATCACGCCGAGTCCCGCCCCGGCACTCATCAAAGCCCCACCCTTGGCCGCTTCCCGCAACAACGGAGAGGCCTCTCCAAT
>JBKJUN010000117.1:0-1450 GCA_046590555.1 Bryobacter sp.
GAATGTCGCCCCGCAGCGAGTCCGCCGGGTCCCGAATTCCAAGCGCGAAATCGTCTTCCGCGGTGCCCGCTCCAACAACCTCAAGGGCATCGATGTGATTATCCCGCTCGGGCTTATGGTCGCCATCACGGGCGTCTCGGGCTCTGGCAAATCGACTCTTGTGCATGACGTGATCTTCAAGACTCTCGAACGTCGTCTCAGCCTTGGTGCAAACAAGAAACCTTCCAGCCGCAAGAAGTCCAGCGAAGAAAGCACCGACGAGACTCCATCGATCGAAGTGCAGCGTCAAACCTGCCGTTCCGTCGATGGTGATTACCACTTGAGCGATGTCATCCTGGTGGACCAGTCGCCCATCGGACGCACTCCCCGTTCAAACCCTGTCACCTACATCAAGGCCTTCGATCAGATCCGCGACCTCTTTGCCCACACCGCCGAAGCCCAAAAGCGCGGCTATCAGGCCGGCCACTTTTCGTTCAACATCCCCGGCGGCCGTTGCGAAACCTGCCAGGGAGACGGAACGGTAACCGTGGAGATGCAGTTCCTCGCCGACGTCGAACTGATTTGCGAAGACTGCAAAGGCACCCGCTTCAAGCCGCAAATCCTCGAGATCACCTACAAGGGCCTGAACATCAATAAGGTTCTGCAACTAACGGTTCGCGAAGCGAGCCACCACTTCCACGACGTCCCCCGCCTGCTGCAAAAGCTACAGGTCCTCGAGGATGTTGGCCTCGGCTACCTTCGTCTGGGTCAATCCGCAACTACGTTATCTGGCGGCGAAGCCCAGCGCGTAAAACTAGCAGCGCATCTCGCGCAATCCTCTAGTGCCAAGACCCTCTTCATCTTCGACGAGCCCACCACTGGCCTGCATTTCGACGACATCCGCAAGCTCCTAACCAGCTTCCAGCGTCTAATCGAAAACGGCGGCAGCATCCTGCTCATCGAACACAACATGGACGTAATCAAAGCGGCCGACTGGGTAATCGATCTAGGCCCCGAAGGCGGCGACGGCGGCGGCCGCATCGTCACCGAAGGCACACCAGAACACATCGTTTCAATCGCGGAATCCCACACCGGCCGCTTCCTCAAGCCAGTCTTAGATAAGTATTACTAAGACTCGTCCACCGCCGCCCACGCAGAGCCAGTACAGCCCATCCCAAGCTCACCTTTGGCCTCCACATTGACTGCTGCCATTGCTACGACGATAGTATTGTCGGTTCGGCCTTTTGGTAGCAGCGAAGCGGCGAGCAACAAAGCAAATCGAAACGACGCGTCCAACTAGTAGTCCTGTGCTTGGTTCAGGGATCTGCCCATCACCTCCCGCTGGTGGTGGTGGAAGCAATGCCACGCTCGCCGTGCCGCGCCCCAACACGACAGCAAAAGCCGTGACTTCGTCATATTCAATCTGCACTTGGCGGCATTCGGAAGAATCCCGCTCACCGGGGTTGGCAAA
>JBKJUN010000400.1:0-2867 GCA_046590555.1 Bryobacter sp.
TTGCCAACAAGATGGGCGTCGATGTCGACCGCTGGCGCCAGATGATGATCGACCTTCGGAATGTAGGCCTGGTTTCGGCCTCAACCCGTACTCACGAGAGCGAAGATCTGCCGGCACCGGACTTCCCCACCAGCGTTGACCACCACCCAGATTCCATCTGCGCCAAAGAAGAACTTCGCGGCCTGCTCAAGAACGCGCTTCACACCCTGCCCGAGCGCTACCAGCGCGTTGTCATGCTTTACTACTCAAACGAACTGACGATGAAAGAAATCGGCGGCATGCTGGGCATCAACGAAAGCCGCGTTTCGCAGATTCACAAGGCAGCTCTCGAGAAGATGGCGAATGCGCTTGGCCAGGCCGGTATCAGCTCAGCTGCCGCCTTCTAGGCGAAACTACTTGACGTCGATCGAATAAGGCATCCAGCGCAACATGCCGCCCTGCCGCAAGGCTGGGCGCAGCGCACGGCGGATCTCGTCGGCGTAAGGAGGCTTTTCAAAGCCCATGATGCCGCCCATCGCCGCACCCAGCAGCTTCTCGTCGCTAAACCAGCGCTCAAAAGTGTTCTGAGCCGGAGGATATGGCACCAGTTGCAGCTTGGCATCCGGTGCAATCTTGGCCTTCTTGAGCAATGCAGCCATTGCCGCGTCGATGCCGCCGAGTTCATCGGTCAATCGCTTGGCGCCGGGGTCAGAAGCGATCCAGGCTCTTCCCTGTGCCAGTTCTTCAATTTCTTCTACCTTGGCTCTGCGGCCGGCCGCCACCTTGGCAACAAATGTCGTGTAGCTTTCATTGATTCCTTCGCGCAGCTTTTTGCGGGCGATCTCTGACAGGGGTTTTGACTCAGAGTCAATGTCGGCATTCTTGCCTCGCTGCATCCCGTCTTTGGTTAAACCAATCTTGTCGTAGAGGCCCTTTAGGTTGGGGCGGCCATAAACAACACCGATCGAACCGGTAATCGTGCCCGGATAGGCGAAAATCTGGTCTCCCGTCACAGCCATGTAATAACCGCCGCTGGCCGCTACGTCGGACATCGAAACCACCACCGGCTTCACCTTGCTTAACTCAAGCAGTGCTGCCAGCAGTTCGTCTGAGGCCACCGCATCACCGCCAGGTGAATCAATCCGCAGCAGTACTGCCTTAAAACTTGCGTCGGCCTTCAAATCCTGGACATGTTTGATGAAGTCTCGCGAGGCAATCTGGCCTTCGCCGATACCAGATCCGCGAATGATGTCGCCCTCGGCCACAAAATAAGCAATCTTGTTGTTGTCTTCGCGTTCCCACCTGAAGCGGATCTGCTTGCGATAGTCGCGCGCTGAAACCGCACCCTTGGTTGAGACATTGGCCTTCTTGGCTAATTGCTCACGCGCAATGTTGTCATATTCAAGAGCATCGACCAGCTTTGACTTCAGAGCAGCTTTGGCGAGGAATGGACCTTCGTCAATCAGGGCCTCAATCTCGGCTGGTGTGCGCTTGCGCCCCTCGGCAATCCCCTTCACCATCACATTGAACATGCCGTTGAGGATGGCGCCTAGAGATTCACGCGATTCCGGAGTCATAGATGTGCGCGTATAGCTGTCGCCGAAATCCTTGTACTTGCCGGCATGTTCGATCTCTACCTGGACGCCGAGCTTGTCGAGTGTGTTTTTGTAGTAGGTGCGCTCGGCTCGCAAGCCCTTGAGATCGAGAACGTCTTCATCCACCATCGAGATGCGGTCGACACCCGAGACCAGAAAGTAATCCTTCGCATTCGGGCGGCGCAAGAAAGCATGCATTGGTTTGCCGCTCTTCTTGAAGGTGGCCAGCGCCATTTTTACTTCTTCAGCCTTGGCCCAACCCATGCCAGACCCGCCTGTTTCGATCATGAGGCCCTTGATTTTGGTGTCTTTGGCTGCCTTCTCGAGCACCTGCTTGATTTCAAGCACGGTCCAGGGGCTCTGCTGATCCAGCCAGGGGATTGGAATCTCGTCGGCGGGATGCTCCTGCACGTCGCCTTCAAGCCTTAGGACCAAATACGACTCTGCCGGCGTATCGGGAACGCTCTTTCCGGCCATGCGCACCAGCGCAAAGCCCAAGATCACGATCGCGACGCCGGCAAAGACGAAGCCGCAGAGGATGCCAAGTAGAAACTTCTTCATTCACCTACTAGGATACGGTCGAATCGCTTGCTCACGTCAGTAAGGTAAGCTGCGTCGCCGCCGCGCAGTTCTACCGTGGCGATTCCTTCGTACCCAATATCGGCAAAAGCCTTGTGAACTTCTTTCCATTCAATCTCGCCATCCCAGAGGTCAACAAACTCGGCGAGGCCCTTCTTGAAGCGGAAATCTTTGTTGTGGACCTTCGCGATACGCTTCTTGCCCAGCGTGCGTACCCAGTCCTGCGGGTAGCCAAACAAGACCATGTTGCCGACATCGAGATAGGCCTTGAGGTACGGCGATTTAAAGGAGTCGACGTAGTTTGCCATCTCGATCGGGCTTAGCAAAAACTTGTTCCAGACGTTTTCAACGGCGATAATCACCTTGGCCTTTTCTGCTTCAGGCAGCAAAACCTTGATCTTCTCAGAGCTCTTCTTCCAGGCATCTTCGTAGGGGCTCTTTGGTGTTACAACCGCAGGCACCAGCAATACGGTCGAAGCGCCCCAAGCCTTGGCGTTACGAATGCTGTTGCGCATTCCCTGCATTCCGGTATCGACAACCGAGCTATCGGGGGAATTCAGCGGATTCTTCCAGTGGGCCATGTTCATGACGCCGTGAATCTTCATGCCTGTGTCGGAAGCTGCCTTGGCGATGGTGGCTTCTTCTTTCGGGTCTTCGGCCGTACCCATCTCAAGGTGTGTGAAACCGGCCGCCTTGGCAACTTCAAACTTCGAC
>JBKJUN010000372.1:0-2741 GCA_046590555.1 Bryobacter sp.
CAAAGCCAGCGAGCCCAAGTGCTGTTTCAGTTTTCGAATTTGAATCACTCGGCGGCTGGGCCGAGTGCGGTGAGAGTCCCATGATTTCCACGTGGATCTTATCACGACTCTAATGCAGCGTAAAGGGGCACGTTAACATCACGTTAACGCAGCAAAACGAGGTTAACGCTTCAAACACTCGACTCGAATCAACTACTTGGCTCCGCAATCAAGTGGTACTTGCCCACTTCCAGCCCACTCAGCCGCTGCACCTTGCCCGAAGGCTTCGGCCACTGTATCTCCACCCACTCCAGTTTCCCACTCGCTCCAAGCCCCAAAACCTCTCTCGGGTCATGGCTTGAAAGATAGCTTCCACCGCTATTTTTCAGCCTCGTATACCGCGTGCCACCCACCATCCAACTGATCTTCGCCCCAATGCCTTCGCGATTGCAGGTCTTCCCTTCCAGCTTCAAACCAACCCAGCGATTCCCAGCCGACGCATTATTCTTGAGCAATACTGGAGCCTCTCCATTGTTAGCCACCAACACATCAAGCCGCCCATCATTGTTGAAATCTCCAACCGCAAGTCCACGAGAAGGATACGATTTCTTGAAAACTGGTCCCGCAGTGCTGCTAATGTTCTTCAGCACCCCAGCCGTATTCTGAAACAACAATAACGGCTCCTTATATTTCACCTGTTGCGAATACTGCTCAATCATGTCGTCGGGGTGGCCATTGGACAAAATCGCATCCACCCATCCATCGTTATTGAAATCAAAAAACTTCAAGCCCCAACCCGACAACAGCCTTGTCGATTGCGCCACAGAATGCTTGTGCGCCGTATCCACAAAGCTCTCGGCCTTATTGTTCTGATAAAGCGAAAACATCTCCTGGTCCACGTTGGCCACAAACAAATCCTGCCATCCGTCATTGTTCACATCAAACGCATCCACACCCATCCCAGACCGTGGTTGACCGCTCCCACTAAAGGCAACCTCAGCCGACAATCCAACCTCTTCCCACTTGCCCTTCCCACGGTTCATGAATAGAAAATTCTGCACCGTATCGTTAGCCACAAACAGGTCCATGTTGCCATCGTTGTTCACATCGGTAGCCACAACACCGAGCGCCTTCCCCAGGCTCGATTCAATATCGGTCCCTTTGCTCACCAGCTTGAAGGTCCCATCCCCGTTGTTATGAAACAGAAAGCAACTAGTCGGCTTGAACACGCGCGGCACACAATAATACTTGCGTCCCATTGTGTTATCCCCACAGGAGAATCGGTCCTTTGCGCTGTATTGAACGAAGCTGCACAAGAACAAATCAAGTCGCCCGTCGTTGTCGTAATCAAACCAAACCGCCGACGTCGTCCAACCATTGATCAACTCCGGAATCGCCAGCCCCGACTTCTCGGTGATGTCTGTAAACGTCCCATTGCCATTGTTCTTCAGCAATGTCGGCGCACCATAAGCCGTAATAAGAATCTCCGGGAAACCATCGTTATCAAAATCGGCGCAAGCAACCCCCTGCCCAAAAGAATTCGACACCGGAATTCCGGCCTGCTTGGTCACATCCGTAAACGTGCCATCCCGGTTGTTCTTATAAAGCGCATGAGACAACGGCTGCTTGGGCTTGAAGAAATTCGATGGCCCCGTGTTCACGAGAAAAATATCCATCCAACCGTCGTTGTCGTAGTCGAGAAATGCACACCCCGGGGGCAGCGTTTCCGGCAGGTAGCGGTCCGGAGACATAGCATTGGTATGCACCCAGTGAATGCCACTCACCGATGGCGGCACTTCCTCAAAAATTGGCACCTCTTCTGCCGCAGGCAATGCTGCCGCGCCAAGCAGTGAAAACAGATTTCGTCTTGTCAGCCGCATGCTATTCCATCGTAACGAAGATGCTGCGCAACCCAGCCCATGGCCCCTGCCGCACCTTCACTTTCACTTCATACAACCCGGGCTCAAACTTCTCCAGCGGAATGGTCGCAATGTAGGGAATACGTCCATCGGCCTGCACAGCCGGCAACTCAACCTTCCCTCCACCAATAACTTTGTCCTCCAGCAGAAATTCAATCGAAGCCTCAACCGCATCGGTGCTCTTGGTCGGGTAGATAGTAAAGAAGAAGCTCAGCGCATTCTTCCCTCCAACAGGAACCCTGTCCTGCAACGTCGGTACCACCCGCTTGTTTCCCACCACAAAGGGGTCGTCAGCGTTTGACGAAGCAGGCGCATCCTCAAGACGACGAACCAGCGTAATGCCGCTCAGCCCCAACGCATCGGCCTTCGATTCCGGAACCACCAGCGACGTCTTCCGTGCCGCCACCTTTGTAGCTTCAAGATCAGCAGCCGCAGACTCAATGCTGTATCGTCCCGGTGTCAGATTCAATTGGCGAGTAAAGAACACACTCCCCGCTCGAAACCCTTCGATCTTCTCCTTCGGAACATTCACCGGAAGATCATTGCTGATTTTGCCCACAACAAAACCCTCGCTGTTTTTCACCAAGGCCAGAAACGAAACGTGAGCGCGATAAGAAGGATCAGGATCAAGTGCCCTAAAGGCAATATCACGCATCGGCATCTCAAAGATGATAGTGCTCTCAACTTGATTTGCTGTCGCACGGCCCGACCATACGGAAGCCCTGAAGCCGATGCCCTTTGGCAGAGGAACATTGGAAAGTGATTTCAGCAGCGGCACCTCATGAGGAAGCACATTCATTCCCTTCAGCGATGGCAGCGCAAAGTATCCATTCCGCGACTGGA
>JBKJUN010000513.1:0-5805 GCA_046590555.1 Bryobacter sp.
TAGCATTGAAGATATTCTTAGGGCAGTTGGTGCAGATGAAGATGAGCAAAACCATACTGCCGACGCGGTTAGCATTCAAAAACTCTCTCTGTGCTGCCGAACGAACAGTTAGCTTTCTCAGCGCTTAGCGCAAGAGATACTTTCCTTTATCCGCTGAGGTCCGGAGAGAGGGAACACCTTTGGATTATTGCAACTCCGCCCGATCCAGACGGTCTTGTTGCGATTGTCAGTCTCACCAGCCTTAAGGGCGCTAAAGATCAAACTGTTGTGCTTCCTAAAGGGAGCCACGAATTTGTGAAGTGGGACACCGTCGTCTTCTTTGCACAAGCCGACATTGTTTCTACTGCGAAGATTCAACAATGGCTGGATGCAGGGGACGCCAAGCCATACCCAAAGATTTCAGAACAAATTTGCGATGAGATTGTCGACGGATTCGTTGCCTCAGACTTTACTCGTAATCGAGTTCGGGAATACGTTAAAGTCTATCGAGAGCAATCAAGGAAACTTTCACGGTCGTCAATATTCAGTGCCTGATTGAAGAGCCCATTGAGTCGGTGAGCAGATCGCCGCAGCCTATTCCCAAATTTTTACAGCACCTCGAATCCATCGGAAAACCCCGTTCCGTATCAATCGGCTTAGCCCAAGGGAAGTGCCGCAGAGAACCATCTGCGCGCCCGAGAACGGTCTTTTCGTCGAGTTGCGATACGTAGGTGGCGAGCTTCACAGCCCCCTGTCGGATCTCCGCTTCGCTGGTTCACGTTGGTAGAAAATCGGCACACTATTGGCATACTGAAGCGCGTCGATACAGCTCGATGTTTAAACTCTGGGAGGGTGCAGCCGTTGAGGGAAAAGAGGATTTGATGGTGGCCAGAGAGGGACTTGAACCCCCGACACGCGGATTTTCAGTCCGCTGCTCTACCAACTGAGCTACCTGGCCACTACAGGTGGGAATCTTTAGATTACCATGAAGCCAACCGAATGCGAAAGACGTCGGTACTAATGATCATGCTCTCTTTTGTCGCCTATATGCTGCTGTTTAGCCAGACACCGGCCCAGAAGCCGCCTCCTGCTGTTGATCCCGATGATCCGGGGCCACCAGTGGTGAAACGCGGGGGGAATGCTCCGCGAAAGACTCCTGCCCCAGCCAGCAAGGGCCCGAACATTATTAGCGGGATTCCGCAGGAGACGGAGGAGGTGCCGGCTCCGCGTTCTACTTCTGCCAAGAGTTCCACTGAGGACGGCCCGCTGCCGATTCCCGCTGGAGCGGCCGGGATCAAGCCGGAAATCGATATCTCGGGGAGTGTGCCGAAGCAAGTGGTGAATGATCCTCTGATTGATGAGGCGGCCGTTGCTTCCTACGACTACGATTCGACGTTGCCTAACTTTATTTGCGATGAGATCGTGACGCGGTTTATGAGCGACGCCAAGCCTCCCAAGTGGAAGAAGAAAGACCTTGTGGAGGTGGAGTTGATGTACAACGACCGCAAGGAAGAGTACCGGAATGTCCGGGTGAATGGGAAGGTACAGAAGTCGGGGTCGCCTGAGGATACGGGGTCTTGGTCTACGGGGGATTGGGGCACCACGCTGGTTGATATTTTGCACCCGGCTACGGCGGCGGTGTTTACCCGTCGCGGCAAAGACAAGGTGGCGGGTATCGATTGCGAGGTTTTTGATTTTAAGGTGGAGAAGGCGAATTCGCACTGGATCGTTCGTTACGGCAAGCCAATCAAGCCGGCCTACAAGGGTGCGATCTGGATTGACCCAAAGACCGGCCGCGTTCTGCGCACTGAGATGCAGGCGGTGAGATTGCCTAGCGATTATGAGTTGGACTGGGTGGAGCAAATGACGGAGTACGGCTGGGTGACGATCAAGGGCGAGAAGTATCTGCTGCCGGTGAAGAGCGAGAATCTGGCTTGTTGGCGGTATACGACGAAGTGCTCTCGCAATGAGATCGATTTTAAGAACTACCGGAAGTTCGCAACGGAGTCTTCGATTTCGACGACCGAATCTGAGATCAGCTTTGGCGATAAACCAAAAGAGGCGCCAGCTGTTACGGCAGCGCCTCCGGTAAAGAAGAAAAAAGACTAGACGCTGGCTAGGGCTGCCAGTTCCTTTGCTGTGGCCTCTTCGACATCCTTGTGAAGCGAGTTGCCGTTTGCGTCCATCGTGACGATGGCGGCGAAGTCTTCGACATCGAGATGCCACATGGCTTCGGGGATGCCGAATTCCATCAGGTCTACTCCGGCTACCTTCTTGATGGTGCGGGCGTAGAACTGCGCTGCTCCGCCGATGCCATTTAGATAAACGGCTCCGAATTGCTTGAGGGCTGCGCTGGTCTTGGCACCCATCCCGCCTTTGCCGACCACGACACGCACGCCGTATTTCTCGATGATTGTGGCCTGGTATGGTTCTTCACGGCTTGAGGTGGTTGGGCCCGCTGCCTTGACGTACCAGGTGTCGTTGGTCTTCATCATGACTGGGCCGCAGTGATAGATAATCTGGCCGTTGAGGTCCATTGGCGGCGGGGTATTCATGAGGTGGGCATGGACTGCGTCGCGGCCGGTGTACATGCGTCCACGGATGAGTACGACGTCGCCGACTTTGAGGGCGCGTACCTGGGCTTCTGTGATGGGTGCGGTGAGTACGACTTCGCGACCGGTAAGCGGGAAGCCGGAGCCTTGGGCCATCTTCTCGACGGGGCGTTCGGGATCGCGATAGATCCACTGCTTGATCGCTCCGCTGGTGGCGTCGAGCTTTACTCCCAAGCGACGGAAGGCCCAGCAATCATAGGCGACACTGACGAAGAAGCTGGCCGGGAGGCGATTAGCGGCGACGACTTTGCAGCCGATCAGGCTTGCTTTGCCGCCGAAGCCCATGGCACCGATCGAGATCTTATTGGCTTCTTCCATGATTTCTGCTTCGAGCTTGGCGAGGACTGGATCGGGGTTGGTGTCGTCGAGGGTACGGAAGAGTTGCTCTTTGGCCAGCCAGTAGCCGTGGGCGCGATCGCTGCCGATGCAGACGCCGATGGCACCGGGAGCGCAACCCTGGCCCTGGGCTTGCCACACCGCATGAAGGAGGCACTTGCGGACGCCTTCGAGGTCTCGACCGGCCTTGCCCATGTGCTCGAGATTGGCGGGCAGGGAGTATTGGATGTTCTTGTTTTCGCAGCCGCCACCTTTGAGCAGGAGCTTCACTTCGATGTCGTCTTGCTCCCATTGTTCAAAGTGGATGACAGGTGTTTCGTGGCCAAGGTTGTCGCCTGAGTTCTTGCCGGTGATGCTGTCGACGGAATTGGGCCGGAGCTTGCCACGGCGGGTGGCTTCGGCGACGGCTTCGTGAATCGCGCGCTTGAGGGCAATCTGATTGACGCCTACGGGAGTGTGGACGAGGAAGGTGGGCATGCCGGTGTCCTGGCAGATGGGGCCCTGGTCTTCGACGGCCATGTCGATGTTGGTGGCAATGATGCTGAGAGCCTGGGCGCTTTGGGTGTCGGGCGTCTCGGCGGCCATGGTGGTGCCCATGGCCGCGCGTACATCGGGAGGGAGGTTGACAGAGGTTTGCGTGATCAGCTCAAGCAAAGAGCCGGCGAGAAAGTCCATAACAACAGCGTATTCTAAGATTCATGCGAATTCTGATTTGCCTTTCGTTTGTTATCTCGTTGCTGGGGCAGGTGCCTTCGTCTAAAGAAGCGCTCTCGATGCAGAAGCCGATGGATGCGGCGATTTCTCCAGATGGGAAATATGTTGCATATGTTTTGTCTCGCACCAACTGGGAAGACAATTCCAATGAGTCAGACCTTTACCTGGCAGAGGTGGGAACTACGAAGAGCTTGAAGTTAACCGCTAGTCGCAAGAGTTCTTCTGCGCCTGCCTGGTCGACTGATAGCAAACAGATCGCCTTTCTGTCGAACCGGGAAGGGAAGCAGCAGATCTATCTGATCCCCGTTGGCGGAGGCGAAGCAATGCAGCTTACCGACCACGAGACTGGCGTGAACAGCTTTGAGTGGGGGGATGCTTCGCAGCTTTACTTTCTTGCCGGAGATGCCGAGACTAGTGCATCGAAGGATCGCAAGAAGCAGTATGGCGAGTTGACCGTTGTGGATGAAGAATACACGATGAGCCATGTGTGGCGCGTCAAGATCACTGATTTGCCCAAGCAGAAAGCAGAGCGGCTGACTGAAGGACCCTTCACGGTGATGTCGATTGCTGTTTCCGGAACTGGATCGCAATTGGCGATTGTAACCAAGAAGAATCCGGATCTTTCCACGCTTGGGGCAAAGCTTCAAATTTTGGATCCTGCCTCGAAAGCAGTTCGGGTATTGGCCGAGACTCGCAATGGGTTTGGTCGTCTCAGTTGGTCTCCCAATGCGAAAGAGATCGCCTACACGACGCAGGGGGAGGGAGAGGGTAGCTATTTCACGAATGCGCATATCGAGGTGCGGCCGGTGGATGGAGGGGCTGCCCGCAAGGTGTCTGGGACTGTCGATGAGCAGCCAATCCTGGTGGACTGGACTTCGCGCGGCATCTACTTTCTGGCCCGTAACAAGACTTCGATGAATGCTTACATCGCGAACCCGTCGTCTGATTCGCCGCGAGAATTAAACCTGCCTTCGGGCTGGACGATGAATAGTGTTTCGCTGACGAAAAGTCTCGACAAGGTGGCGTTTATCGGGGCCAGGACGAACCAGAACTTCGAAGTGTATGTGACGCCGAGTACGTCCTGGGCACCGCAGGCAGTGACCAATCTGAAGACGCAGTGGGCGAAGTTTCAGGCGGCGAGGCGCGAAGTGGTGTCGTGGAAATCTAAGGATGGCGCGACGATTGAAGGGATCCTGCTTACGCCTCAGAATTTCGACCGCAGCAAGAAGCACCCGTTGCTGGTGATTATTCATGGTGGCCCAACCGGAATTGACCTGCCTTATGTGACGCCAGACAGTTACTACCCGGCCGAGAAGTTTGTAGCCAAAGGTGGGCTTGTGTTGCGGCCGAACTATCGTGGCTCAAGTGGTTATGGTGCGAAGTTTCGGGCGCTCAATGTCGGCAATCTTGGAATTGGTGATGCGTGGGATGTACTGTCCGGTATCGATCATTTGATTGGGCAGGGATTTGTCGATGGGGCGCGTGTGGGAAGCATGGGTTGGAGCCAGGGTGGCTATATTTCGGCGTTTCTCGCGACAGCTCATGCGGACCGGTTCAAGGCGCTGAGCGTTGGTGCGGGGATTTCCAATTGGGTGACTTATTACGTCAATACCGACATCCATCCGTTTACCCGGCAATACCTGAAGGCGACGCCGTGGGACGACATGGAGGTCTACAAGAAGACTTCACCGATGACCTACATCAAGCAGGCGAAGTCTCCGGTGTTGATCCAGCATGGTGACAATGACAAGCGCGTGCCTCCCCCGAATGCGTTTGAGCTTTATCAGGGCCTGAAGGATGTCGGGGTGCCATCACGACTGGTGCTTTACAAGGGCTTTGGTCATGGGATCAACAAGCCGAAAGAGGCTATGCACGTGATGGATGAGAACCTGAGCTGGTTTTCGCGTTATGTGTTCGGAGAAGCGGCTAATTGAGGAAGCGCACTTGGGCGGTCATGCCCGGCTTGATTGCCGGTGAGGGTGAAGTGAATTCGATAATCGCCTGATTGTCTTCGATCTGTCGGATCTTACCCTTCAGAGGGGCCTCGCCTGCTTCGGCGATCTGCACGAAGGCGCGTCCCCCCACTGCCAGTTTCTTTGCCAACTCCGGTGTCACTTCGGTGAGGATCTCCATAGCCGTCAGATCGCTGGCGATCTCGAAGAGA
>JBKJUN010000560.1:0-1678 GCA_046590555.1 Bryobacter sp.
TTTCATCTCAATCGCGAGGACGAGATCATTCGCGAAACTCTGGTCTGCGAAGGCGGGCGCGTCGTACACCCCAAACTCATCGAAGCGGCAGAACGGATCGGAGTGACATCATGAAGGGCTTTGAAGCTGGCTTATTCGTATTTATGCTTGCAGCGTTCCTGGGCTTTGAGCTGATCAAGCGCGTATCGCCACTGCTGCACACGCCGCTCATGTCGCTTACCAATGCGATCTCGGCAATCGCTGTAGTAGGCGCGATTTTGATCGCTGGAGAAAAGGATGCCTCCATGCTGAGCCGCATCCTTGGCTTCACGGCGGTGACCGCATCGGTGATCAATCTGGTGAGCGGCTATCTGATTACTGATCGCATGCTGAAGATGTTCAAGCGGCGGGAAGGAGTCGCCAAATGAACCAGACCTTTTTAGAGATGATCTACATTGCTGCGGCAGCAGGCTTCATCCTTGCACTGAAATGGATGAGTTCGCCTGCAACCGCGCGACGCGGCGTGCTGGCTGGCGAGATCGGAATGTTGCTCGCTGTTGTCGGAACGCTGCTTCGATTTGAAGTCGTGGATTACACCTGGATCTTCGCAGCCTTCCTGTTGGGCTCAGCGATTGGCGTGCCCCTTGCCTACAAGATGCCGATGACAGCCGTGCCACAGCGTACCGCTATCTCGCATGCGTTCGGAGCACTAGCTGCGGCGCTCATTGGAGTTGCCGAATACTACCGGGCCACGCCAGACCGCTTCGTCATGACGGCGCTGGCAGCCGAAGTTCTGCTTGGCTTTCTCACCTTCACGGCCAGCCTGATGGCCTTTGGCAAGCTGCAAGAGCTCCTGCCCACCAGACCCATCACTTACAAAGGCCAGAATGTCGTCAACCTCAGCATTCTCGGATTGGCCTTTGTACTCGGCATGGCTCTGGTGGCCGATCCATCGCGCACTTGGCTCTTCCCGATCTTCTCGCTGCTGGCTCTCACCTTCGGAGTGATGCTGATTGTGCCGATTGGCGGCGCCGATATGCCAACGGTAATTGCCTTGCTGAACTCCTATGCGGGGCTCTCAGCCAGCGCCATGGGCTTCGCACTCGACAACAAGCTGCTGATCGTTGCGGGCGCACTTGATGGATCTTCGGGCCTGATTCTTGCGATCATCATGTGTAAGGCAATGAATCGCTCGTTCAGCAATGTGCTCTTCGGTGCTTTTGGCCAGATCCAAACGAGTTCGATTGCAACTGGAGAAATGAAGCCGGTTCGCTCTGCGTCGCATGAAGAAGCCGCTGAGATTCTGGGGAGCGCACAAACGGTTGTGATCATCCCCGGTTACGGAATGGCCGTCGCGCAAGCTCAACACAAAGTGCGCGAGCTTTTCGACAGTCTCACCAAGCGCGGCGTTGATGTGCGTTTCGCTATCCACCCAGTGGCTGGCCGCATGCCAGGCCACATGAATGTCCTGTTGGCAGAAGCGAACATCCCCTATGACCGGCTATTCGAGATGGACGAAATCAACTCAGAGCTGGAACATGTCGATGTCGCGCTGGTGATCGGGGCCAACGATGTAGTAAATCCTGCGGCGCGTAACGACCCGGGCAGCCCCATCGCGGGGATGCCCATCCTCAATGCCGACAAGGCGCGGACGGTGATGGTAATCAAGCGCGGGATGAGCCCGGGCTTCGCCGGGATC
>JBKJUN010000806.1:0-1609 GCA_046590555.1 Bryobacter sp.
ATCGAATGGCCGGAGGGTGCCCACCCTGCCATGCCAATGTCGGAATGGAAGAGGCTATACAGCGAGACGATTCAAGATCCCGTTCGGAACCATTTGTTTCAACGCCGTGAATTCTTCGATCTTGTTCCCCTTCATGGTGACCGGCTGATCTGCGATCAGTTGATCTCACATTTCTGTTCCGAAGTTGGTGCTGAGAAAATGGCCATCTCGCTGCTGGCAAACGATACGCTCATCAATCTGCCGCCACTTACGCTTTCTGAAGGTATGGTTGTAGAACTTGATGGCGTGCGGCACGATAGCTTTGATATTGAGAGCGTTGTGTTACAGCCAATTGCCGATGCTGCCCGGGTCTTTGCCTTGAATTCCGGCCGGCTGGAGAAGGCTGGTACCCTCCAGCGCCTTAGCCAGGCCATTGTCGACTATCCAGAGGCCGCCAATCTTCTGAGCGAAGCTGCCGATGCTTTCCGTATTGGGCTTTATCACCGGACCATTTCAGGCGGCCGGCGTATCCACCCCGCCAAGCTTGGCAAGCTCGATCAGATGATGCTCAAGACTGCTTTCACTTCCGTCCACCGGGTGGTGCAATTTACGGTGAACCAGTTTGTGGGTGGCCTATGAGTGTCGACGCGTATCTGGCAAGCTTTGATTCCACCTGGGGCGAATCAAGCCCCGTTGAGGTTGTGCGATTTGTCGTGCTGGATACTGAGACTACAGGCTTTGACCCGAAGCGCGACCGCATCATCACGATTGGCGCGCTCGCGGTGATCGATGGCGAGATCCTGCTGGAGGACTCTTTTGAGGTGATGCTCAAGCTCGCCTACAACAACTCATCCGTTACTGTGCACGGCATCACTCGTGATGAAGCGATGGACGGGATGGATGAGCCGGAAGCGCTGGAGCTCTTTCTCGATTACCTTCGCGATGGCGTGATTGTTGGGCATCATATCGGCCATGATGTGCAGGCTCTGGACTTCGCCTGCGGCAAGCATTTCGATGTCACCTTGAAGAATCTGTCGCTCGACACGATGGATCTTACACTCCACCTCAATGATGCCGGGGCTTTCGCCGGAAGAGCCATCCCGGAAGGCTTTACGCTCGATTCCCTTTGCGAGATGTTTGGGGTGAAGGCGCATGACAGGCATACCGCTGGCGGCGATGCCTTCTTGACTGCGCAGGTGTTCTTGCGTTTGCTTCGCGCGGCGAAATCGGTTGGCCGCATGACCCTGGGTTCACTACTTGGCGCGTATTGTCCCGAGCCCGCCATCGACTCCGAAGACCTGCCCCGTAATCCAGGCGTTTGAAGGGTCGAGCAGGAAGTCGATCATTGAAGCGATGTCTTCGGGCTTGCCGATTCTGTTGAGGGCATGCATTGCCGTGGACGCTTTGAGTGCCGCTTCGTTGCCGGTGATACGTGAGGCAAGCGGAGTATCGACCAGGCCGGGGGCAACACAATTGACGCGGATGTTTCTGGCGGCATAAGTTGCGGCGGCTGATAGAGCAAGGCCCATCACACCAGCTTTGGCTGCGGCGATCGCTTCGTGATTGGCATAGCCGAGGCGGGCGGCGGCAGTTGAAATCAACACGACAGAGCCACCGTTCGGCATGTTCT
>JBKJUN010000815.1:0-7035 GCA_046590555.1 Bryobacter sp.
ACGCCCCAGATGTGATGCTCAAGGCCGAGGCGAGTCTAAAGCAGGCCGAAGAGTATCAACTGCGCAAGCGCGAGGCCAAGCCCACGGCGATGATGGCTCGTGCTGCCGTCCAGCGAGCCGAAGATGCCAGGGCAGTAGCCGTAAAGCGTGCCGAAGAAGAGCGGCTTTAGGCTGAGCGCGCTGCAGCCGCAGCGCGTGAAGCAGTGGCCAAGAAGGCTACCGAAGACGAGGCCAGGCGCCGTGCTTTGGCCGAAGATCGACAGAGGCAAACTGAAGAGCAACGCAAACTGGAAGAATCGAGGCGCGTCACTGCGGAACTCGAGCGGGCCAAGGCCGAGGCGGCCAGTCTCCGTGCCCAAGCGGCCCGCGAGGTAGAAGAGCGCCGACGTATAGAAGCGGAGATGGCAAGCGCCAAGCTCGAACAGGAGCGCGCTCGGCTTGAAGATGAGCGGCGCAAGGCTGTCTTTCAGGAAGAAGCTTCCCGTAAGCTGGCTGAGGAAGCACGGGCGTTGGCGGGCAAGGCGGAGGCCGATAAGGTGGCGTTACGCGAGCGGCTCTTTGCCCAGTTCAATCAGGTCTTAGAGACGAAAGAAAGTGAGCGGGGCCTTGTCGTCAATTTGGGTGATCTGCTCTTCGATATCGGCAAGGCTACGCTGCGCCCGGATGCTCGTGAAAAGCTCGCCCGGCTCTCTGGCTTAGTGCTGGCCCATTCAGGTTTGAAGCTCGAATCTGAAGGTTATACCGATTCCACCGGAAGCGAATCAATGAACCAGCGCCTGAGCGAGCAACGTGCCGAGGCGGTGAGGGCTTACCTTGAGACACAGGGGATCATGGCAGCTAATCTGACCGCGCAGGGCTTCGGCAAAGAGAAGCCGGTGTCGGACAATACAACTGCCAAGGGGCGCCAGCAGAATCGCCGGGTTGAGATCATCGTCTCGGGCGAAGTGATCGGTACGAAGCTACGCTAGCGCGGCTTCTGCGCCAGATGCAGCGCAACTATGCCGGCATCGAAATACTGAAAGCTGACTTCAGCAAATCCCCGCTCGCGCATCATCTGGGCTAAAAGCGGTGCGTTAGGGAATCGTGAGACGCTCTCGGGAAGATATTGGTAAGCGTCGCCCTGGCCGGAAACCAGGCGGCCAATCGGGTCCATCACATAACGATTCCAGAAGCTCATGAAGCTGCGAACGAGCCCGTTGGGCGGCTGAGTGAATTCGAGCACGGCCAGGTGACCGCCAGGCTTGAGCACACGCAGTAGCTCATCAAGGCCACCACGGTAGTTGACGAAATTACGGAAGCCAAAACCAATAGTGATCAGGTCCAGACTGTCAGACTGCAAGGGCAAATGAAGGCCGTCGGCCTCAAGCAGCGGAGCCTTGGACTTCTCATTCGTGCGCACCAGCATCGGGAAGCAGAAATCCGCGCCAATGTAGCGGGCGGGTGCCACCGCTTCAAGCGCAATTAGCAGGTCTCCCGTGCCGCAACAGAGGTCGAGCACGCGGGCTTGCGGCTGCAGCCAGGGCTTCAATATGCGGGCAGTGCGCCAGCGCCAGAGCCGGTCGATCTGCATGCTCAGGATGCGGTTAAGCAGGTCGTATCGAGGGGCGACCCGGCCAAACATATCGCGCACCCAGGCCGACGATTCCGCCTCTGTAAATTCCGGTTTCGGCTTGGTACCACCGACTGCCATTTAGCTGGTCGCCAGTGCAGCGGCAGTAGCTTCGAGAATTAGACCGCTGTCGATGCCGGTGACAATTGTGACTTCGCCAATGCCGGTGGGCAGTACAAAGTGCACCTTGCCGTGAAGCGTCTTCTTGTCTGAGCCGAGGCGATTGAGTAGCGTCTCTGCCGAGATGCCGTCGAGCTTCGGGATAGGCCCGAAGAGTTCGATGCATTTGAGGATCGTATTGCAATCGGCCAGAGGTAGAGTGCCATTCAAATGGGCAAGATGAGTGGCCGCGTTCATCCCGAAGGCGACAGCCTCACCATGCAGGAAGCGCGTGTATTTGGTCTCTGCTTCAAGGGCATGGCCGATGGTGTGGCCGAAGTTAAGAATACGCCGCAGGTCGCCTTCTTTCTCGTCGGCGGTGACCACTTCGCACTTGATGCGGACACTCTCGCAGATAATCGATTCGACGATCCCGGGGTGTTGGCCAAGGATATCGGCTGACTGGAAAGCCATCTGATCAAAGAGGGTCTTGCTGCGGATGACCCCACACTTGAGTACTTCATAAAGGCCGGCGCGATATTCTCGCTCTGGCAGAGTGCGCAGCACCTCGGGGTCGATCAGCACGGCCAGTGGCTGGTGAAAGCTGCCGATCAGGTTTTTGCCCGAGACGAGGTTAACCCCAGTCTTGCCGCCAACGGCCGCATCCACCTGGCCGAGCAGTGTGGTGGGAATCTGAAGAACCGGAATACCGCGAAGAAAGATAGCAGCAAGGAAGCCGGCAACATCGGTGACGATGCCGCCGCCAAAGCCGATGACGAGGCTGGCGCGGTCTGCACCTGCGGTCATCATCTGTTCAGCCAGCGCCTCAACTTCGCTGATGCGTTTTTTGTCTTCGCCACCAGGGAAGAACAAGACATGGTGCTTGCGGCCGTCAAGGGCATCTACCATCGCCTTGGCGTGATAGTTCCAGACGTCGCGCGTGGTGACGACAAAGATCTGACTGATATTGGCAGGCAGGTATTCGGCGAGGCGGGACAGGATATTGCGCTCGACGATTGCATCGTACTGCGCCGTGGAAGTACGAACGGTGTAACTAGGCATCTTTATTTCCTTTTACCACTTCGACAATGGTGCGGGTGCCGAGGCTGTCGGGGAGTTCGTAGCGGAAGATTTCTCGGGTGGTGAAGTATCGTTTGCGGGTCTCGGCATAGGCGATTTCGATTTCGTTGTAGACATCGGGCCCCTTGTAGAAAAGAGCGCGAGAACCCTGCTGGATGGCGGGTCCAAAAAGTGGAATGGCCCGTTCTAGAGGTGCAACCGCACGTGCGGTGATGATATCTGCGTGGTGATATTTGAGCCAGTCTTCAGCTCGAAGGGGCACGGCCTCAACATTTCTCAGGCCAAGCGTTACAATCGCCGATTCGACAAAGCGGGTCTTCTTCTGCACCGACTCAAGAAGCACAAATTTGGTTTGAGGCAGCACCACCGAAAGCGGTATACCGGGTAGCCCGGCACCAGTGCCGGCGTCCACAACAATGGCTGCCCCAGAGAAGAGTCTCCAGGGCAGCACCGAGTCGAGAACGTGTTTGATTGCGGCCTCCCGGATATCGATGATGCGCGTAAGGTTGAGTGTCTTATTCGCTTCAACGATCAAGTCGAGGTGCTGGGCGGCGAGGGTGACCAGGCGATCCCGGTTAGGGATGTCGTGGGGTAGGAGCGTGGCGAGTTCGTCGGTAAAAGTCATATTAGAACTGGAGACGCAGGCTCAATTGTAGGCGGCGGACGTTGGTGCCGTCCGGGAAGCCAGCACTGGCAAAGCCTTCTCCATAATTGGCCACTGGATTCAGGATGGTGCCACTGGAAACATTGTAGAGCTGGTTGCGGCGATTGGTATCAGACGGAGTATTGAAGAGGTTGAAGGCTTCAAAGTTGAAGGTTACAACATAGCGCTCGGTGACTTTAAAGAGCTTGGACATACGGGCGTCGATGCGGCGAGTTTGGTCGATATCAAGCAAGTTGCGCGGCAGGAAAGGTACACGGCTATCCCCGCCGAGGCCGTTGAGGCTGGCGGTGAAGGCAGCGGGCAGGCCGGGGATGACAATGCCCGCGCCATTGACGGTTGCGGTAGTACCGAAGGCGCTGGCGAAAGTGCCAAGCATGGAGAGCTGCCAGTCATTGACAATGTACTTGGCAAAGACTCTGTCGCTCTTCCAGGGTTTATATCCGATCGTTTGTGCAACGACAAGGCGATGGCGCTGGTCGAGTTGTGAGGAGCCTTTCTCGCCCCGGTAGTCCCCGTTGTAATAAGAAGAAGGGCCACCGCTGAAAAAGACATTTCCGCCATTGCCGAGATTTTCGTCGATAGTGTGAGCCCAGGTGTAGCTAATGCTGCCACTGGTGCGGAGTGGGCCGAAATTCATCTTGCGGTTGCGGAACTGAACCAGCATGCCGTTGTACCAGAGGTTGCCACCTGCTTCGACCACATTGACGCGCTGGAAGTTGCGGTCGATGCGGTTTGCGAGGCGGTAGACGGGTGTTGTGTAAGAGCCCACCTGATTACCTGATACATCGTTAATGCGGTAAGTCACAGGGTCGCCCAGGGGGCCGGCGTTCGCATCTCGAATGGTCAGCATTCGTACGCCGCGATTGAAGGCCCAGCTTACGGTGAGTGTGGTGTCGCGTGTCACGGCCTGTTCAATGCCAAGGTCGCCTTGCAAGGTATAGGGAGTGCGGAACTTCTCACCGGCATAGCTAATGCTGCGTGTGCCCGCAGCCAAGCCGGCGCTGGAACTGAGGATGCTTGGAAAGACCGGGCCAGAGGCAAGGTTGGTGGCGTTGTTGCTCTGCAATGAAAAGAACTGTTGCTGAATATTCGAAGTATTCAGGTTTGTGATCAGTGCCGATGCAAAGCGAGAGTAAAACATACCCCAACTGCCGCGGAGGACAGTCTTGTCAGGCACCAGCGTGTAGGCGATGCCCAGACGAGGTGCCACGTTCTTCCTCGGTTGTGGAATGCGTCCGGTGAGGTCGTAGCCAGGGACGGCGGCCTGCGGTTGGGTAAAAGTCGCGAGTTCGTAACGGAGCCCGTAGTTCAGACTGAGCCGGGTGTTTACGCGGAACTGGTCTTGAGCGAAGAAGTTGTAGTCGCGAGTCCAGACGCGCGAAAGAGGTGAACCAAAGGACTGGCTATAGCTTTGCCAGCGCTTGGCCCCCGTCAGGTTGTCGGTCAGGTCGAGGGCGAAGTTGGTGACGCTCGCATAGATATAAGTGCCACGGCCATTGAGGAGTTGGTCGATGACGTCGCGCGTCTGGGCGGTGTCGAAACCGAACTTGACGAGGTGGCGGCCCCAGGTGACAGAGAGATTGTCGGCAAACTGGAAGCGGTCTTCAGTGGGCTGGACGCGCGGCAAGTAATTAGCTGTGCCGAGGTTGGAAACCCCATTGATGGTAAGGGTGCCGGTGAAACCGGTGTAGGGCAGGTACTGGCTGGACACGTCGTCGGCCTGGCGGTCTTTGAACCAGCCAAAGCGGAACTCATTCACCATCGTGCTGGAAACCAGCGAGGTCCAGGCGAGGCGGGCATTGCGGGCGCGAACGGTCGAGAGGCCGTTATTGCCGATCGCCCCACCGTTGTTGAGGACGGCTGCGGACTGAATGCCGCTGGGAGAAATCCAGCGCAGGTAATTGAAGCTGGCGCTGAAGGAGTTGCGGTCGTTCAGCCGGTAGTCGAATTTCCCGAAGAGAGTTTCCTGATCGGCGCGACGGGGAATGATGACGTTGGCGCGATCAATGAATTTGCGGGCGTTTTCGCACTGCACAGCAGAGGCGGTGCAGGCGGCGATATAAATGCCGGTACTACTAAAAAGGGGTTGGAACGTATTGCTCGAGATCAGCGGAAAGTTGCGGCGGGTAAGCTCGGTATTGAAGAAGTAAAAGAGCTTGTCCTTCTTGATGGGGCCGCCGATAGAGCCGCCGAACTGGTCGCGACGCTCATCGGCACGAAATGCGGCGTAGCGATCGCGGGCGTTGAAATTCTGATTTCGGTAGAACCAGAAGGCAGTACCGTGCACAGAGTTGCCGCCGGATTTGGTGACCGTGTTGACGACGCCGCCCGAGGCGCGGCCGAACTCAGCCGAGCCGCCAGTGATGACCTGGAATTCCTGAACCGTATCTTGCGAAATATTTGAGGAGATGCGCGTCCGGCCTGCGTTTTCGTTGTAGTACTGCTGGGTGGAATCGTTACCGTCCTGCAGGAAGGCATTGCCGCCGGGCACCCCGCGGAATGTGACCGCACCGAAAGTGCCGTCGTTGGTCACTCCCGGGGTGAGTAGAACAAAGGAATCGACGCGACGGCCATTGATCGGCAGGTTGAGGATCTGGGCTTGGTCGACAACCTGACTGACGCCTGTCTTGGCGGTATCGACGGTCGGGGCGTCGGTGGTGACTTCAACTGTTGTGGAGGACGACGCGACAGTGAGGGTGAATTTGATGTCGACGAGTTGGCCTACCTGTACAAGAATGGCTTTGGCTTCCGTGCGACTGAAGCCCTGCTTTGTGACGGTTACAACATAGCCATCCGCAGGGACGAGCGAACCGGCGGTAAAGACGCCTGCGGCATTGGTGGTGAGTGCGCGGCGAAGACCGCTCTCGGCATTGCGGACAACAACTTCGGCGTCGGGGATTCGTGCCCCTGATGCGTCACTGACGGTCCCAGCGATGCCGCCAAGTCCTGCGACGGATTGAGCGAAGCAGAGAGGAGCCAGAGGAAGAAAGACAAGCAGACCGGTGAGCACTTTCATTGCTTCTAGGATGCCCCCTTCATGCTCCAAGATGGTGACATTTTTGTTTCAGACTTTTTGAAAACTTTCTTTTGCCCCGCTGGCTCACTTCTCCTCGTGGCAGGTCGTACACTCGTTCTGGGCTTTTCTCTCTTCATGACAGGCCATACAGGATTTCATGCTGAGCGACACCTCTTTGGTGATTACTTCGCGCTCACGCACCGGCCCGTGGCAGGCTTCACACGTGGCACCAGCTTTGGTATGCACGCGGTGGCTGAAATAGACGAAGGCCGGCAACTTGTACACGCGTACCCATGGAATCGGCTGCTTTTCCCGCGCAGCTGAAGCCAGCTTTTTGATGTGCGGGCTGTCGCTCTTTACAGCTTGGTGGCAGCTCATGCAGAAACTCTCTGCAGGTAGCCCCATCGCCTCTCCGGGGTCCGCGTTTTTATGGCATGAGTTGCACTTCAACCCCATCGACAGGTGAACTTTGTGGCTATAAGGCACCGGTTGCTCGACTGCAAACATTCCGGTCGCCATAAGTACAAAAATTAGCGTCTTCATTGAGTCCAGCAACAACTTTGGCAC
>JBKJUN010000917.1:0-10865 GCA_046590555.1 Bryobacter sp.
GATCCCGGCAGGCCCAATGAGTCTTCTATCGTAGTGGTGGCCCGGGCAGAGATTGAAGTTCTAGAGGATCGATTGTTGTTTCGAATTGCCGCCTCACACTTTGTTTGGCGGATGGTACGCAGGCTGGCTGGGGTTCTCGTAAAACTGGGGCTAGGCGAGATCACGCAAGCGGATTTCGAGAAGTTGCTTGAGGGCAAAGAAGAGCCACGCCTTGATGTAGCAGCCTGGACAGCACCTGCATCTGGACTCTTTTTTGAAAAAGTGCGCTACAGCTAATTCATTTTTTCGTGGCAGAAGGTGCAGTCGTTAGAGACTTTCTTCTGTCGATGGCAATCCATGCAGGAGCCCATAGACAGCTCTTTTGTCTTTGCCATCACGCTCAGCGTCTTCACATCGCCATGGCAATCTGCGCATTGTGCTTCAGCATCCATATGGGTCTTGTGACTCCAATAGACGAAGGTTGGGATCTGGTAAACACGCACCCAGGGCACGCGCTTCTTGCCGGTGAAGAATTTCGCCAGCTTCTGGATATCTTCTGAATCCTTCTTGATGACCTGATGGCATCCCATGCATTTCGCCTCGGCCGGGAAAGTCATCATTTCACTTGGGGCCGGATTGACATGACAGGTCTCACATTTAAGATCGAGCTTGCCCGCATGTTGCTCGTGGCTAAAGGCAATCGGCTGCTTGGGCGGATCAGCAGCCCACAATAAAATCGAAGCCGCAAGGAGGATCAAAACCCTCACAAATTGCCTTTTTTCGATTCACTAAAGAGATACTCACTCGCACGTAGCGTAAGCGCAAGTATTGTTAGCGTTGGATTCTGTGAACCTCCACTAACAAAGGCACTGCCGTCCACCACGAAGAGGTTCTTGAAGTCATGAGTTTGATTCCACTGGTTGAGGACACTCTTCTTGGGGTCGCTCCCCATTCGGCAAGTGCCCAATTCGTGGATGCTCTCTCCGGGCGGGACCATTTCCCAATGCTTGGCCAGAATCTCGAAGCCTGCATCTTTGCAGAGCTCCTCAGCCGTATTCATCGAGTCTTTGGCCATAGTAAATTCATTGGCAGTGTACGTCTGATTGATGTGCAGCACCGGAATGCCCCAGGCATCGAATTTAAGTTTGTCGATGCGAACAGCACTCTCGTAGCGCGGCAACACTTCACCCATGGTGGTGAGTGAAAAACCAGTGCCCTGGGCGTCGGCCATCTGCTGCCATAACTTCTCGCCATAAGCGGGGAAGTAGCTGGGGCCTGGGGTGTTGCCACTGCCGAAGTCATAGGAGTAGCCACGAATGAAATCTTTCGACTTGGATTTGAGATTTCGGAAGCGAGGGATGTATCCGCCGCCACCCATCAGGTTGCGAGGAGCCTTGCCGCCGCGGGCTTCAGGCACGATGGCTTGCACCACGTTTTTCACATAAAACTGATCGAAGAGGTAGTGGCCGAGGGTGCCGCTTGAGTTCGCGATGTTGCTGTTGAGCAAGATGCGGGTGGACTCAAGAGTAGATGCCCCGAGGACAACAGCCTTGGCGCTGATGTGGAACTCACGCTTCGATACACGGTCTACAAAGTGAGCACCGTTGGCTTTGCCGGTTTTCTTGTCAATCGTGATCTCGCGAACCACAGCATTGGGAACCAGATTCAGGTTCCCCGTTTCGAGGGCTGCTGGCAAGAGCAGATTCAGGCTGCTGGCGAGAGTTCCGGTACTGCGGCGCTGTTTGGTAGTTGGAACATCTTTCTTGCGGCAAGCCTCGAGAAATCTCTGGACACAGAGACTATCGCGAGACTCATCGGCCAGGAAATTACCATCCGGAATTTGAGGGAAGCCTTCTTTGCGGCCGCTGACGCGAAATAGTGGTTCGACGCGATCGTAGAATGGCGCGAGATCTTTGTATTCGACTGGCCAGTTTTCGCCAAAGCCGTCATGATCCTTGCACTTGAATTCGTAATCGCTAAGTCGCCATGAAGCCCGGCCCCAGGCGAGAGTCTTGCCACCCACCAGCCGGATGCGCACCCAGTAGTAGGGGTTTTCGGGATCGTAGGTATAGGGATTCTGTTTCTCGTCAGCCCACATGTTGGCGCTGAACTCACTTGCCTGAGTGACATGCGGAAAGCGTCCGGGTTTGCCGAAGCCACGGTAAGGCAGATCAGAAACAGACTTGAGAACGCGCTGCTTGTCTGGATCAATTAGCGGGCCGGCATCGAGCATGACGCATTTCGCACCTAGCTTAGTCAATGTGTGAGCGGCCATTCCGCCGCTAGCGCCACTGCCGATGATAAGGACGTCGTATTCGGTTTTCATGTTGAATCCTTATTCGATGGGAAGCCAATAACTGCCGACACCAGCAGCAGACCGGCTGCGCCCGGACATCGCCTCAGCCCACTGGCGTGAATTCACTGTGGCTTGATAGAAGGCCTGCTTTGCGGCCTGCAGAAATTTGGCGTAAGGGTTGGTTGGACCCGAGTGAGTCCACGGCTCATTCAGTTCTTTGAGTGCCGCGTCAAGGCCAGCCTTGCGACGAAGTTTGTGGGTGGCCAGACCTTGCTTATAGAGCATCTGAATGTCTGCCGGGCTTTGCCCGATCAGGAAATCGAGGAATTCTGCCGCTTCGGCTTCTTTCGCGCCGGGACGCCCGTCAAATGCTGGAATCAGGGCCTGACCTAGTTCAGCAAAAATCACGAAATCCGGTTGCGAATAAAAGCGGGGCAAGCCCATCGATACGGCTTCGGCTGCAGTGGCCGGAATGCTTGCGGAGGCCTCCTGAAAAGCTTGTGCTGCAGGGGCTAGCCCGAGAAGAGCATAAAAAATGGAACGGCGTTGCATTATGGTGTTTCCTTAGTTGACGAAACGAACGCAAACGGGGCTACCCACTTTTACAGAAGAACCTGAGGGAATCAGCTTTCCTCCAGCGAGATCCACTTTGAAGGCGACTAGCAGATCTGAATTCTGGGCACCGGCCACCAGAAACTTTGCGTCAGGCGACAAGACGAAGCCACGGGGAACCTTGCCGCCAATGGGCTGCTGGCCCAGAAGCTGGGTTGCGCCGGTGGCAGGCTCGGTGCGATAGATCGAAATACTGTCGTGCCCACGATTGGAACTAAAGAGCAGCGTGCGCTTGGGGTGGAGTACGACTTCAGCGCCTGAGGTGTTTGCTTTGTAGTCGACCGGGATTGCAGAAACCGTTGTGAGGATCTGGCCCTTGGGCTCGCCCGTCCAACGGAAGACACTGACGCTGCTAGCCATTTCATTGAGCACATAGGCGAGGCCACCATCGCCGAGAGCAAGGTGGCGAGGGCCTGCGCCCTTGGGGGTCTCGAGTTGAGCTTTTTCAGTGATGGCGCCGGTCTTGGCGTCGAAGCTGTAGATCTTCACCTGGTCGAGTCCGAGGTCAGCTACATAGAGATATTTGTTGTCGGCGGAGAAGTTCACCGAGTGGGCGTGCGGGCCTTCCTGACGGCGTGGATCCACGCTCTTGCCTTTGTGCTGAACTGTGGCGACCGCTTCACCCAATTTGCCATCTTTAGCAATGGGAAGCACGGCGGCTGTACCGCTGGAATAGTTGGCAACGGCAAGCCATTTGCCGGTGCTGTCGATATTGAGGTGACAAGGCGCGTCTCCTTTGGATTTCACTTTGTTGAGTGGGCTGAGCTTGCCATTGGGCAGAATGGCAAAGGCACTCACGTCGCCATTGTTGACTTCGTTGGCAGCATAAAGAAACTTGCCGCCCTTGCTGATGGCAAGGAAGGAAGGGTTGGGGCTTTCGGCTGCAAGTTCGGGCGCAGAGAGCTGGCCGGTGGCCTCATTGAGACGCACCATATAAATACCCTTGCTGCCTTCGGGCTTTGTGTAGGTGCCGATGTAGGCCGTGCGATCGACCGCGAGAAGACTCATAGTCATAAGTGTTGTAGTTGCGAGTAAAGATTTCATAGAGTTGAACTTTCAATTTCTGTATGTGCACCTAAAAGGTTGCTGTATTCGCGCAGCAGTTTGATCACTGCGATGGCAAGCGAGAACACAATTGGGCCGGCGAAGAGGCCGACCAGACCGAAGGCTTCAATACCTCCGAGCAATGCGAAGAACATCACGGCCGTATTCATTTGAGCGCGCTCACTCAGAACAATGGGGCGGATTACGTTATCGGCCAGGCTGACAATTACTAGGCTCCAGACGAGAAGGATACCTGCCTGAGTCATGTTACCAGTGCCGGCGAGATAGAGGACGCCAGGTAGCCAGACAATCGCTGCGCCCACGAAGGGCAGGATGCTAAAGATAGAGGCGACAGCACCCCAGAAGGCGGCCGAGGGTAGCCCTGTAAACCAGAATCCCAGGCCAGTGAGAAAGCCCTGGCTTACAGCAACGACTATGACGCCGTAAACGTTGGCGAACATGAGGACTCGAGTCTCTGCAAAAAGCGCTTCCATCATGTGCGGAGGCAGAGGCACCCAAGACTTGCTATCTTCCAGCAGCCTGGCACCACCTCGAAAGAGGAAGAACATGGTGACTAGCGTTGTAGCACTTGAGAAAATCCAGGAACCAAGCCCCTGAATGCTGCGGAGGGCATTGGACAAGAGGCTGGAGCTGAACCCTGCCAGGCGGTCTTGCAAAAACTCTTTGGTTTGCTGCGCGTCCCAACCCAGCTGATCCCCAATAAAGGAAATACTTCGATCAAACCACTCAACGTTCCCCGACGGGCCGATAGCCGCACTGAAGGTATCCATCGCGTGCTTCATTTCCCGGCTGAGTACGACGCCTAACATCGTTAGCGGGAATAGAAAAAGAATCCCCGTGGCGATTGTACAAAGCCATGCAGAAAGGCCTGGGCGACCCGTATGACGAAGCAGCCAGGAATAGGCGGGATAGAAAACGATAGCTAGAACGATCGCCAGAAACACTTCGCTAAAGAAGGGCCGCATTACGAGATAGCAGCCGTAGACCAACAAGGCACACAGCAGCGCAAGGACCGTCCAGGTAATGTGTCTGGAATTCACGAATTAGCTCACCAGCCGCCGTGCATGTTTGAGGTAGTCTGGATCGAACTCGACACCAAGGCCATGTCCCATTGGAACCGGGAGCTTGCCGTTGGCGATACGCAAATTTGGCGTGAACCAGGATGCGGGCTTCGGCTGGTCGCGATGTGGAAACTCCATAAAAGGACCAATATTGGGAGTGGCGGCAGCGAAGTTGAGCATCTTGACACCGGCAGCATCGATTTGCGTGTTGTGCGGAGTGATCTTCATGTTCGCCTTGGCAGCCATTCGGGCAACGCGAGAGGCCCTGATGATGCCGCCGCAGTAATTCAAATCGGGCTGGATGATGTCGACTACTTTGCGCTCAATCATGTCGCTGAAATTCCAAAGCGTGCTGTCGCACTCGCCACCTGCAATTGGCATTTCAAGCGCGTCGGCTACCTTCTTGGTCTCGCTCACTTCTTCCCATGGACAAGGTTCTTCAAAGAACGCGATCTTGAGGCCAGCCATCCATTTGCCCATATCGATGGCAGCAGCGGCATCGTAACCACCATTGGCATCAACGTAGATCGTGATCTGGTCGCCCATTCGCTTTCGAGCCAGTTCCAGCATTTTGCGAGTGCGTCCGGGGTAGGCGTCGATATTACGACCCATTCGCCCGGCGATCTTGAATTTCACTGCCTTGGCTTGTGTTTCGGCAAGTCCACGAACGTAGACTTCGACTTCCTCTTCTGCGGTAGTTTCACGCCCGGAACCAGAAAGATAAACAGGGATTTCAGTGCGAAGCGCACCTCCCATCAATGTCGCGACAGACTTTTTGGCGATGCGGCCAAGAAGATCCCACGTGGCTTGCTCAACAGCCGCAACAGGGCTCCAAAATGGCTGCCCGGCCCACTTGTAATTCTTGATGTAAACATCGTCGATGATCGACTCAAGGTCTCTGGCATCCTGGCCTACAAAGGCTGGAATCACTTTGTGCAGCAAGATGGGCAGAAAATCATCGATCTCCTTGGTGCGCACAATTCCACTGGCACCTTCAGCACTATGAACGCGGACGAAAGTAGCCTTGTCTCGCTCCAATACTTCAACGCTCTTGATGCGCACGGGCGTGGAGAATTGCTGATGCAGATGAAACAGTGCGGCCTCATAGGATGGCACCCTCCGTGGGTAGTCCTGGGACCACAGCGAAAGTGTGGGGGTTGCAATTGAGGCCAGAAACATTCTGCGTTGCATACTTGCACTTCGTATTCTTTCACGTTCTCGCGGCCTTGAGCCTTCGGCCGGGCCAGGAATCAATGGAACCAGAAGTTCAGGCAATGCAACTCAACCTTTTTCAGCCTGCGAGAGATGGCGACCTTCATGGGCAAGCCAGAGGTCAAAGGAAAAATCAAGGGGATACTTCATCCACGAAGCAAATGGAGAACTGATCTTTGTCCCACCGACATCGCCGATGTACATCTCCTTTGCCAACCGCGCCGCAACGGCTCGCTGCTTCAGGTAAGGTTCAAAAACATCGTCCAGGTGCAACCCCGCTTCAGGCGCAAATGCGGCAGGTGTCTGCGATCGCATTCTTGCTGGATCGCCGACACCTGCAAGAAACCATCTCCACCAGAACGGATAGGCTGAACCAAAATTGCGGTCTTCGCCGGCAATTGCCTTGGTCCAGAGTGGAAGGAAGGCATGCGTTGTAATCACTAAGTGCTGCAGGCACTCGGCCACACTCCAGGCTCCCTCAAACGGTCGCAAGGACCCGTGATTCCCTGGATTATGGGCGACGATTTCTTGAAGTCTCGAAGTGTTGACGTCAAAGTCTGCCTGCCAGCGTTCGAGCTCGAAGTGTTTCATTTAACAGACCACTGCTTTGAATTCAGGGTTTAGCCGCAGAGCAGCGTCGCAGCGACCAAAGCTGGCAGTCCATAGGTAGATATCAAGTACGAGATTCTGGCTAGTACTGTAAAAATCAACTTCGTTTTGCGCGAGGATCAAATCAAGCCCTACAACGGTTTCACGAGGCTGCCCCAAGGCTGGAACGGCTGCCACAAGCAGGAATGCAATTCGCTTCATGTTTGCTTTGAATGATACGCCCATCAAACAATAAGCGCTAGCAGAAGCGCAAAAGGCTCAATTCGCTCTGAATGCGATAGGATGAGGTTCCAAATGGCGAAAGAAGTTTTTGATGTCGTAATTGTGGGTTCTGGTGCGTGCGGCGGAACTGTCGCTGCGCATTTGGCCAAAGCCGGCGTGAACGTGTGCGTGGTGGAAGGCGGCCCGAAGATTGAGACGCGCACAGACTTTAACACACACGCTATGCCCTTTGAGTTTCCGAACCGCGGCATCCCCAAGATGCGCAACAACAAACCTGGCTTTGATACGGAACGTTCGCGCGGCCTGGGCGGGAAGTCGATGCTGTGGAATGCGGTGGCGTGGCGATTTGGCCCGCGTGATTTTGAAGGATACACAAGAGACGGGGTTGGCTACGACTGGCCGATCAGCTACAAGGAACTGGCCCCCTATTACGAGCGTATCGAGCGGGAAGTCGGTGTTTGCGGAAACTTGGACGGACTTGAAGACCTGCCTGATGGAATTTTTCTACCTCCAGCGCCATTGAAATGTTCTGACATCTTGATCCAACGCGGTGCAGCAAAGCTGGGACGCAAGGTGATCCATGTCCGGAAGGCAACGCTTACCCGTCCGAAGTTCGGCCGCCCCGCTTGTCACTATTGCGGCAACTGTATGGCAGGCTGTGACGTTGCGGCCAAGTACAATTCCTGGGACGGCCATATGCGTCCTCTGATGAAGACGGGCAAAATCACGTTGCAACTCGACAGCGTCGTCTATGACATCCCGGTCAACGCCGACAATCGCGTGACGGGCGTCAAGTTTGTGAATCGCACAACACTGGCTCAGGGCGAAGTGCAGGGCAAGATCGTAATCCTGGCTGCCGCTTGTGTGCAGAATGTCGCTTTATTGCTGCAGTCGAAATCGAATCGATACCCCAATGGACTGGCCAATTCTTCCGGTAGAGTGGGACGAGATTTCATGCCGCATTTCACTGGCGGAGTGGAAGCATTTTTGAAGCCGCTAATCGGCAAACCTATTTCCAACGACGAGGGTTTCCTCGACCACGCCTACCTGCCAAGCTTCATGCACAATCAGAAGCGCGATTATGCCCGCAGTTGGGGTGCACAATTTAACTATCAGAACCGCCGCAGTGTGGGCTGGGCGCGGGCGTTGCCGGGAATGGGTGATGCCTTCAAGAAGTCGGTAAAGGATCGATATCCATCGTACTTCGTTTTCTCACCTTATGGCGAGAAGACTCCAGATGAAAAGAGCTATGTGGATCTCGATCCAGAGAAGAAGGACAAGTTTGGTTTGCCTGAGGTGCGTCGCTACCTCTACTGGAATGAGAACGACATGAAGATATTCCGGGACATGCAAACGAAGTCTCGGGAAATTCTCGAAGCCGCTGGGGCTGAGATTCACCAGGTGTATCAGGAACCCAAACCCAATCATGAAATTGGAGGCAGCATCATGGGTAAGGACCCGCGCAAGTCAGTTACCGACAGCTTTGGGCGCACACATGACGTTGCCAATTTATATACGCTCGGCGGGAACATTCTCCCAGCCGGATCAGAGAAGAATCCAACCCATACCTTTATGGCCGTATCGGCGAGAACAGCAGAACATTTGATTGACCGCCTTAAGAAGGGAGAAGCCTAAATGTCAGAAAATGCTTACGATGACGGGCGACGCGAAACTATCAAGATCATTGGTGCGATCGGAATCCAGTGTGCATTTCCGTTTGCCGGGGACGAACTCTACGGACAACACCAGCATCCCGCACCTAGCAGGAGCGCCGATGCCGGGCCTCCCAAATTCTTTACGCCCGAACAGTTCTCTATTCTGTCTAGAGTGACTGAGCTGATCGTGCCTGGAGCCACAAAAGCGCAGGTGCCGAATTATATTGATCTGGTTGTTCGAAACAACGAGATGCACAAGAAGACTTATGCCGATGGCATCAGTTGGCTGGCTGCAAAAAACTTTCTCAAACTCAGCGAAAAGCAACAACTCGCGATCCTCGAACCACTCTGCACAGAGGTAGATCGGGGTGAGGTGAAGTCGATGGAACAGAAGTTTTTTCGAGTCGCAAAAAACATGACGGCTGATGGCTACTACACCTCGCGCCCAGGCCTGGTAGAAGACTTGGGCTATCTGGGCAACCAGGTGCTTGCTGAATTTCCGGAGTGCAAATTAGATGAACACTAAATACTTGATATTGATGATGGCGCTAACGGCCAGTCTGCAAGGGGATCGTCGCCCTGCAGACCTGAACTTCAGCAAAAAGATGCTCGATGGGGGCGCCGCAGAAACTGCTGCGATCGTCGACATCAATGGCGACGGAAAGCTCGACATCGTCTGCGGAGAATACTGGTATGCCAATCCCGGCTGGAAGAAGACACAATTCCGCGAGTTGAACTTTGATAACAACTACGTCGACGCTTTCTCAGACCTGGCCCTGGATGTGGATGGCGATGGCAATATCGACATCATTACCGCCACATACTTTCAAAAGAAATTAAGCTGGTATAAGAACCCGGGCAAGGGTGCTGGCAAATGGGTTGAAACGGTAATTGATACTGCAGGCCCGATTGAATTTGCCTTCCTGGTAGATCTTGACAACGACGGCAAGGCGAACGAAGTGTTGCCACAGTATGGCGGCAAGACGGCGACGTTCTGGTATCGCTTTGCGAACGGCAAGTGGGAAAAGCACACCGCCAGCCCTCTGAATCTGGGGCATGGCATTGGGGCCGGCGACATCAACAAGGATGGGCGAACCGATATTCTCACTCCCGCTGGCTGGTTAGAGGCGCCCGCTAACCCGATGCAGGACAATTGGCAATTCCATAGCGACTTCCCGACACTGAAGAGCCTGAGTTTTATGTATGTCCTTGATGTTAACGGTGACGGGCGCAACGACATCGTTACGGGCAATGCACACGACTATGGCGTATTTTGGCTAGAGCAAAACGCAGGTGGCACTTTTGAGATCCGCATGATTGATGACTCCTGGTCTCAGCCACACGCGATCACAATGGTCGATCTCAACAAAGACGGCAAGCCTGATTTCCTGACTGGCAAACGCTTTATGGCGCACAATGGCAAGGATCCTGGCGAACGCGAAGCACTGGGAATTTACTGGTACGAATTCCACAAAGAAGCCAGTGGCAAATTGCAGTGGATCAAACACGTCATCGATTACTCCACCCGCACTGGTGGCGGCATGCAGCTGCCTGTGGCAGACATCAATGGCGATGGGCGTTTGGACTTTGTAGCACCAGGCAAGTCTGGGCTTTATCTATTTCTTGGCTCGCCTACTTTGTAATGCCGTGGCGCACGAGCCACTTGGCAAGTAGATCGCTCCAGGAACTGAGAACCCAGTCTCCTGGAGCGAGACCAACACCGTGCCGGCCATGTTCAAAGATATGGAGTTCGGCCTCAACACCGTTCTTGCGCAATGCGCTGTAGTAGGCCAGTGCATTTTCGACTGGCACTGTCGCATCGTCTGTTGTATGAAAAATGAAGGCAGGCGGCGTGTTGCGGGTTACCTGTTTTTCGCTGCTCAGAAATTCTGCCAGCTTCGGGTCAGGGGTTTCGCTTCCCAACAGATTTTTGCAACTCCCCTTGTGCTTCCATTCCTCGGTGCAAGTGATTACGGGGTAGCTCAGTATGGAAAAGTCGGGGCGGGTTTCTGGGGTGAAGTGAGTCGAGATACTTGAAGCCAGATGGCCGCCAGCGCTGAATCCCCACACGCCAACACGCTTTGCGTCGACACCCCATTCAGTGGCGCGCCGGCGCACGATGCGGAAAGCTTCGCTGACGTCGTCATGCATTGC
>JBKJUN010000897.1:0-11145 GCA_046590555.1 Bryobacter sp.
GAGCAATAAAATGGCAACCAGACGCGTATTTCTGAAGAACTCCGGGCTCGCCATCTTTGGCATCGGTGCCTCCCCCATCTGGCTCGAACGAGCTGTCGCCGCCACCACCAACAAGAAGATCCTCGTCGCGGTCCTCCAGCGTGGTGCCGCCGACGGTCTCAACATCGTCGTGCCACACGCCGAGAAAGCTTACTACGAGGGCCGCCCTGGCATCGCCATCTCTAAGCCCGGCTCGAGCGAAGGCGCAGCTCTCGACCTCGACGGTTTCTTCGGCCTCAACCCCAATCTCAAATCACTATTGCCCATCTTCAACGAAAAGAAGCTTGCCATCATCGAAGCCTGCGGCAGCCCCGACCCCACCCGCAGCCACTTCGACGCTCAAGACTACATGGAGAGCGGCACACCAGGCCTCAAGGCAACCCGCGACGGCTGGCTCAATCGCACGCTTGCCGACGACAACACCAAGTCCCCGGTCCGCGCCGTCTCACTCGGCCCTGTTCTGGCCCGCACTCTCCGTGGAGCTCAACCTGCCGTCGCGATCAACAGTGTCAAAGACTTTCAGGTCCGCGACAAGATGGCTGGCGAAGATTATATGTCCCGCTACGCCGCCTCAGTCGACACCCAGCTTAAAGGCACCGGCCGGGACACCTTCGAGGCCATCCGCCTCCTCGAGGCCCTTCGCAAGGTCGAATACGTGCCCGCCAACGGCGCTGTTTATCCAAGTGGCCGCCTCGGCTCCAGCCTCAAACAGATCGCCCAGATGATCAAGTCGAGCGTCGGCCTCGAAGTCGCATTCGCCGATCTCGGCGGCTGGGATCATCACGTCAACGGAATCGGTGCCACCGCCTTCATCGGCCCACTCGCCAACCTCTTGCGCGAATTCGGCGACAGCCTCGCTGCCTTCTATCAGGACCTCGGCCCCCGCATGGACGACATCGTCCTCACCACCATGAGCGAATTCGGCCGCACCGCCCGCGAAAACGGCAATCGCGGCACAGACCACGGCCACGCCAATGTCATGTTCACCATGGGCGGCGCTGTAGCTGGCGGCAAGATCCACGGCAAATGGCCAGGTCTAGAACGCGAACAGCTCTACGAAGGCCGCGATCTCGCCGTCACTACAGACTTCCGCGAAGTCCTGGGCGAAGTGGTCACCGGCCACCTCGGCCAGCGCGATCTCAACCGCGTCTTCCCCGGCTTCAGCTCCAAAGCCCCGCTAGGCCTCTTTGCCTCAGGCGCCGCCACCACAACGAAAAACTCGTAATAAACAGGGCCGGCAAACTCAGCCCCAACACTGCCCAAAGCAAACGCGCCGCAGGCCCACCCCACACACCAAAATGCACTGCGCTGAAGTTGCCAATTAGCCAGTCGCCACTGGCCCGGTCTTTTAGCCTCTCAACGCGCATCACCTCCAGCGTGTATGGATTCAAGGCCACATGGCTCACAAGTTGAAACTCTCCCTGCGTGCCATGCCGCATCGAAATTCGAAATGCTTCCTTGGGTCCAGATAGAAGTGCGATTCTGTACACCTTCGCCTCCGGCACAGCCCCCTGCGCGGCCGCCGCTAACTCGGCCAGACTCTTCCGCTCCCCAGTCACTTGCACCGCGGCCAGCTTAGCTTGATTCCGCGCGGGCAGAAACCACTTCACCCCGTCGACATAGGCTTGGAACCACGTAAAGTAACCACCGGTAAAGCCCATGATCACAATGAAGACAAGCGAAACTATCCCCAGATTCACATGCAGGGTCCGTGCATCCCAGCTCAGCCGGGAGAATGGTGGCCGCCATAACAACAATCCAGTCACAGCAAGTGATACCAGCGACAGCGCACCATAACCATTCACCAACCGCCCGGTCCGGCCGCTCATCAAGTTAAAGTGAAGCTGTTCGATAAACCCGAGCCAACCCTCTTTGCGCTGATAATCCCCTCGCAGCACACCAGTCTCGGCATCGACATAAGCCTGCTTGGCATCGCCCTTAACAATGAGATAAGCCATCCACGCGCCGGTCGCAAGATCAGGCCCCGTAAGAGTCAATACCTTCCAACCCGGATACGCTTTTTGAACGACAGACAACGCCTCATCCGGCTTCACCCGAATCTCCCGTGCTGGCTGAAATAAAACTGGCTTCACCAGCTGAACCAGCTCATCCCGGTATACCAGAATCGACCCGGTCACGCCAATAACAACGGCATAAAGCCCCAGTAAAATCCCCAACACCAAATGGAGTCGAAACAGCGTCTTGCGCACAAATTAGTCTACAGACACGCGAGTGCCTCGAGTCTCATCCCGTCGCGTCAGCTTCTCAATCCGGTCATCCAGCAGCTCGCGCAACCCCTTCAACACTTCCACCCGCGCATTGCGAAAGTGCTGCGAAACACCCTCAGGAACGTCCAGTGCCTGCTTCACCACGCGCGAGAGTTCCGGCCCCGCACCACCACACACACACTGGCCGCAGCTCTTATCAGCAACAGGTTCAGACATAATTTACTCCTGACTTTGATTATCACCCGGCTCTAGCCGGCAGCAGCTTCCAGCTCCACCAGCAAGTAGCCGCCATCCAACCGGGCCCGCGTGGGGGTAAGCCCAATCATCGTCGCTGGCAGCCCAATATGACGCCGCAACGAGCCAATCTCCACCACCAGCTCATCATTTTTCTTGAACAGCCCAATCTCGCCCTTCTGCGCAAACGGCATGTGCATCTTCACCACATAGCGAGCCTCAGCAGTCTTCTCGAAGGTATAGCTGCGCTCAGTACGCAAGGCAAGCGACGGGTCTTCGTCCACGCCGTAGGCTGCTTGCGCCAACCGGTCGAGCCGCTCCATCCCAACTACCTCTTCGGTAAACAAAGGCACCTGTCGCACATTCAGTGGTTGAAAGTAGGTCTCAATTTCACCCAGCACCCGTTGCTGCGACTCACGCCACTTCGCAAAAAACTCTCCGCCACCCACTCCTTCGGGCATCACTCGATTCACGATGATGTCATCAACGGTCATTCCATGCAGAGAGAAGTACACATAAGCCCGCTGAGTCTCGCGCATTACCATCTGTTCCGGGTTGGTCACCAATCGCACCGAAGTCACAGCAGGATCTTCCAACACCTGATCCACCCCCTCCAGGCGGCGAAAAAGATCTAGAATATTCCCGAAGTAGGAATCCGAAGGCAATTCCACCGGCGAGATGCGGTTCGCAATCGGCCGCACCGCCTTGAAGAGATTACGCTGCATCGGAAACACATGCTTCATGTACCAGTCGAGCGTTCTCGGCATCGAAATGAATCGAATGCTCTCGGCCGTAGGCGCACAGTCAAGAACGATCACGTCATACTTACCTTCTTTGCGGTAGAGATTGACGTACATCAGCGCGCTGATCTCCTCCATCCCCGGAAAGATTGCCAGTTCTTCAGCCTCCACTCCGCTAAGCCCCGTAGTGCGCAACACACTCGTGATGTACTGCGCGATATCGCCCCAATAGCGCTTTACTTCCTTCTGGATTTTCAGCTCAAAAATGTCGAGGTTCGGCCGCATGGTGAGCGGTTCTGAAGTGCTGCCATGAAAGAGATCTCCCGGCAGGCCAAAAGAGTCTCCCAACGAATGCGCCGGATCGACGCTCATCACCAGCGTCCTGTATCCTCTCTGGGCAAGCCGCAGCCCAGTAGCTGCGGACAGAGACGTCTTGCCGGTCCCGCCTTTTCCAGAATAAAGAAGAATCCTCATGCTGCATGTAGATGCACGTCAGCGACCCATCGGCGGAAGAACTCTCATCCCCTCCAAAAGCAAATGCCCCAGCCGAAGCAGGGGCATTTGTAAATACTTCTTGGAATTGAACTTAGCTCAGCGGAACTTCAATCGGAGGTTTCGCTTTTTCCTTTGGCTTTGCAGGAGGAGCCTGAATTTGCACCTTTACCGGGCTCATGATGATGTGCGCATTACGGCCTTCCAGCTTTGGCTGGCCTTCTACTGCGCCCACTTCCTTCAAGTCCTCGGCGAAGCGCAACAACAACTTCTTGCCCAGATCAACGTGGGCAATTTCGCGGCCTCTAAATTGGACGACCGCTTTCACGCGGTTGCCTTCCTTCAAAAAGCGCAGCGCGTTGTTCTTCTTGAACTCATAGTCATGATCATCGGTGTTCGGACGGAATTTCACTTCCTTCACCTGAATCACATGCTGCTTTTTCTTGGCGTCGTGCGTCTTCTTCTTCTGTTCATACTGCCATTGGCCATAATCCATGGCTTTGGCAACGGGCGGTTCTGCCGTCGGTGAAACGAGAATCAGGTCAAGCCCAAGTTCTTGGGCCCGGCGGATCGCGGTGGCGGTGGGTAATACTTCAACCACACCGTCAGGAAATACTGCACGTACTTCCTTAACGCGAATAGCCTCGTTAACGTTTTCTCTAATCTTGGGAACGCGCCGAAAGGGGGGTCTATTGTTCGGAAACATGCTTAAAGGAAGGACGCCACTAGGGGCGATGAGCAGGATATTACCTGCGACAGGATACAGTACATCACTAGTAGCATGCTAGCAGAGTTTTTCAATTTTGTATCCATAAGATTCTTTAGGACATAATCCACCCCTTCTCCCCCGAATTTTTGGATTCCCGAGAAAGTACCACTCGCCGGGTACCACCTCGAAAGAAACTTTTTCACCATAGTCATAGAGACTCTCCTCCTCATACAATCGGACTATCCAAATGAGAGTTACCATCAAACCCGGCCTTTGGCTCCTCATGGCCATCGTTTTCGTCGTCACACTTGGTGCATCTCTCTCCATCTGGTTCTTCCTCCGTGGCCAGGAAACCCGCCGTGCAAAGTCGCTGCTTGTTACCGCCTCCAACTCCCTTCAGGACCGTGTCCAGGGTGAACTCGATCAGGAATTGAGCGCTCTCCAACGTATGGCTGCCAAATGGCAGATTCGGCCCGACATGAATCGCATCGAATGGGAATTCGACGTCCGTCAGATTCTCGAGCAACACCCCAGCCTCCTGTCCATCGCCTGGATCGAAAACCCCTCGGCGAACAAGCCCGACCGCACTCCCCGTCAGGTCGTCGCAGACTGGCGCATCACCTGGGCCCTCCCCACTGTCTATGAACCGGCAGTTATCAAGCTGCACGGCCTTGTCAAAGAAAACCGCATCGAACTTCTCACCGAGCTCGCTGAACAACGCCGCACTCGCATCAGCGATGCCATTGTCGTCGCTGATCGCGGAAAGGCCTTCGCCGCATACATCCCCAGCATCGTCGACGGAAAACTCACCGGAGCCCTCGTTGGTGTCTTCCATCTGCAGGTCATGATGGATTATGTTTTCGACCGCCTCCTTGCCAGCGACTATTCTCTCCAGTTGTTGGACGGCTACGAGCCCATCTATTCTCGCGGACTCCCAAAAAATCGTCCCGATGATTGGGAACAAATGGGCAGTCTCAAAATCTTCGGCTCCGAATGGAAGATGCGCCTCTGGCCCAGCCCAGACTTCCAGCGCGCCAACGAAAAACTCGCTGACCTCATTCTTGTCTGCGGCGCTGCCCTGGCTTGCATTTTCTCTGGCCTGATCTTTTTGATCGCCCACCGGGGCAAGAATCAAAAAGCCACCTATATTCCCGATGCGGCAGAACATCGCCGCAAGATCGAAGAACGCCTTCGCCTCTGGGAAGCCACCATTTCCTCTGTCGAAGACGCTATATTTGTCGCCGAGGCAGAAAAGGTTATTGGTGCAGGCCCAATTGTCCTATTCATCAATGAAGCTTTCACCCGCCTTACTGGTTTCGAGCCCTCCGAAATCGTCGGTAAGTCCCCTAAGGCTCTCTTTAATTCTGAGTTCTTCACCTCAGGAGAACCGATCGATACCTTAATCCCGATATGGCACAAAGCCAATGTCTCTATCGATGTTGAGATGCACGCCAAGCCAGTCCTTAATTCAAACCACGACATCACCCACTGGATCATTTCGCTTAAGAAGGCCGAAGCCCCGAAGTCAGCCCCTAATTTTCTCGAAAAGATGCTCGCCGACTCGCCCCTGCCTGTGCAAATCCTCGACGCCGAAGGCAAGGTGCTTCACTGGAACTCGCTTGCTGAATCCACCACCGGCTTTGCCGCTTCTGAAATTATTGGCCAAGCTTCTCCAATCGCCCCCAAGTTCCCTAAGCCCGGTTTTTGGACGCGCGAAGATATTCGCACCTTGCGCAAGAATGGCAACCGCCTCGACCTCGCCGTCTATACTGCCTCTCTATCCAATCCCGACGGTACAGCTTCAACTCGATACATGAGTTTCATGGCCGATCTGACCGGCGAACGTCTCGCCCACGAACAGCTTTCCGAGCTTGAAACCAGTTTCCGCGCCCTCGTCGAGAATGCCTCCGACATCCTTGCGATCCTCGATCTCGACACTACCGTCCAATACATCAACCCCGCCGTCCACGCTCTGTTGGGGCTCGACCCCAATCGCCTCATTGGCCGCCCCGCCTCAAAAATCCTTGAAGAAATCAGTCCCGGCAGCGACCCTATGATCCTGCACCTCCGGCAAAAAGATGGTCCAATACTCGCGATGGAAGGCACAATCCTCCCCATCAAAGGTACGCCGCTCACACTCCTGGCTGCGCATCCAACGGCGCAGAAGCAGCCCACCGATCTACTCAATGCGATCCAGGACGCCATTCTCACCTACGACACGCAACATCGTGTCCTTTGGATGAATCAGGCCGCCGAGCAACTTTACGGCTTCACTGCCGAATTCGCCAAGGGCAAGACCCTCAGCGAGGTCCAACCCGATTGGCTCCAGGTTCCCTCCCGCGACCACATCCTCCAGGCCCTTGATCTCGAAGGATCGTGGAAGGGCGAGATCTCCAATTTCACCCCCTCAGGCCGTGAAATAGTCCAGGACGTCTCCATCGCCGTTACCTTTAACGACAAAAAAGAAGCAACCGGCTCGGTCGCTATCCACCGCGACATCACCGGCAAGAAATCAGCTATCGACGCTATTGCCGCAGAAGACAAAACCAAAACCCTTAACGCCCTCGGCTCAACTGAAGGTCTTTGGGATTGGAACCTTCGCACCGATGAGGTCTACTTCTCACCTCGCTGGAAAGAAATGCTCGGCTACTCTGACGAAGAAATAACCGGCGATCTCGGCGAGTGGTATATGCTCGTCCATCCCGACGATCTTCCGATTCTCCGCAATCGCATTGCTATCTACCTAAAAGGCCAACCCGAACACCTCGAAGCCGAGTACCGCGCCCGTACACGTGGCGGCCAATTCCGCTGGATGATGACCCGTGCAATCGCCATGCGCAACGAATCAGGCGAAGCCACACGACTCGTAGGGCTCCAAACCGACATCCATGAGCAGAAGCAGCTCGACGAGCAACTTCTCTTTGAAGCCTTCCATGATTCGGTCACCGGTCTGGCCAACCGCGCACTCTTCCTCGATCGCCTCAACGGCCTCCTCGCTCATCCAGCCCAGCCCTTCGCAGTCGCTTTCCTCGATCTGATCAACTTCGCCAAAGTCAATGAAACCCTTGGCACGCGCGGTGGCGACAAAGCCCTTGCCGAAGCTGGCCAGCGCATCGCTGAATCCCTGCCACCCAACAGTTTCGTTGCCCGGCACGGCAGCGACGAATTTGTCGCGCTGATCCCAACAGCCGACTCTATGAAGCTCGAAGCTCTCGCTGCTTTATTGCGATCCCGCCTCGCAGTCAATATCGGTTATGCTACAACTCTCTCGGGTACCTTTAAAAATGGTGAAGCCATGCTGCAGCAGGCTTCCCGTGCGATGGCTGACTCAAAACCCAAATCAGCCACCAGCACCCAGCTCGACACCTTCCGCCCCGACCAACTCCGTGTTTTCTATCACCCGATAGTTGACCTCCAAACTGGTGAGATTGGCGGTATCGAGGCACTCATTCGCTGGCAGCACCCTGAACTCGGCTTACTGACTCCCGATCAATTTCTGCCTGCTGCTGAAAGCTCCGGCCTCATTCTAAAATTGGACCGCTGGATGCTAGGCGAAGCCTGTTCAAAAGCCCGTGAGCTCAACATCCGAACCCATCGCATCATGCCGCTCACGCTTACAGTGAATTTATCAAGCTCCCATTTCCTCAACTCAACCGCTACAAAGGCTTTGGAAGAAATCATCCGCGATTCTGAAATCGATCCCAACTGGCTTCGTATCGAGCTAAACGAACAGACTGCGCACTCCGCCAGCGACATCCTCCACCACCTCAGCCAGCTCCATGCCCAGCTCAACATCAAGACTGACGCCGGAGACCGCATCAAGCTTTCGCCCACATTGGTTCGCGAAATCGCATCGGGACGCAATCTCGACACGGTGCGTGACATCATCCACAGCGCCCAAACAAGAAACCTCGTCGTCATCGCCGAAGGCGTCGAAAGCCTGGAGCAACTTGCCATTCTTCGCGAACTAAAATGCCATCTGGCCCAGGGCTTCTACTTCACCAAGCCCGCCTCGGCCAACGACACAGAACGTCTCCTCGCCCGCAGCCCTCGCTGGTAGGCCATACTAGTGAGGGATGGCTATCAGTCAGGAACTTCTCGATATTCTCATTTGCCCCGCCTGCCGCGGTGAGCTCGAACTCAAACAGGACGGCTCAGGTCTTAAGTGCATTGCCTGCAAGCGCGTATACCCGATCCGCGAAGACATTCCCGTCATGCTGGTCGACGAAGCAAAAATCGAAGAATAGGCAATGCCCCCAATCCTCGAGCGTCTGAAGTCAGGCTCGCGTGTTGCCATCATCCGCCTACGCTCACTCGGAGACTGCGTCCTCTCGACACCAGCCATTCATCTCCTCAAAGCTCACCGGCCCGATCTCCGCATCGCCGTCGTCTCTGAGCCGCCTTTCATCCCGCTCTTCGAAGAGAACCCCGACATCGACGACATCATCGTCCCGAGCGTCTCACTGCTGCGGCGCTGGAAGCCAAACCTCACACTCAACCTCCACGGCGGTACTCGCAGCCTCGTCCTCACAACCGCCTCTCTGGCCCGCTACCGCGCGGGTTTCGCCCATTACCGTTACTCTCTCGCTTACAACATCCGGATCCCAAGAGCTCAAGAAATCCTCCACCAGGAACGCGTGATTCATACAGCAGAACATGCTGCCTCCGCCATGTTCCACCTCGGCGTCCCCATCCAAGCCGTCCCCCGTGCTCGCCTCTTCACTTCCAAAAAATGGCGAGACCAGGGCTACGCCGTAATCCACCCATTCGCCAGTGCAGCCGGCAAGGCCTGGCCCGCTCAGCGCTTCCTCGACGTCGCTGAATTCCTACGGCGAGCCCTCCACCTCGAACCCATCTTCATTGGTGGCCCTAGCGACGACCCCGCTCCCTTTGAGCCCTGGCACGTGGAGATCTCAACCGACCTCAAGAAAACCAAAAGCCTCCTCGCCTCGGCGTCCATCTTTTTCGGTAACGACAGTGGCCCCGCCCACATGGCCGCCGCTTTTGGAGTGCCTGTCGCTGTCCTTTACGGCCCCTCGAATCCTGAGATCTGGGCTCCCTGGCGCACGGAATCCCAGGTACTGCACTCTCCCGCCGGCATGTCCGGTATCACCACCACCCAGGCTGTAGAAGCTCTCGCCAGACTCAAAGTGACTGCATGAAACGCGTCATCCGCCTCGGCCTCCACTACTGGCCCACGCTCCTGCTTAGCGTCCTGTTCATGGCGATCGTCGGCCTCTGTCAGGCCTCCATGGCTTTGCTCATCAAGCCGCTACTGGATCGCGTCCTAAGCCCCTCAACGGTCGAGCCCACCTCGCTCACCATCCCGATGCTGAATTGGAAAATCCAGCTCGACTCCTTCCTCCCCGCTCAAATCCAGAACATCTGGGCTCTAGTCGCGATCGGGATCCTGCTCGTCTTCGCAATCAAAGGCATCTGCGATTACATCGGCAACTACCTCGTCAACTACGTCGGCCTCCACGCGATCACCGACCTCCGCCAGCGCGTCTTTGATCATGTCCTCCGTCAGGACACCAGCTTCTTCGAGGTCAACTCCACCGGCCGCCTCATGTCGTCGGTGATGAACGACATCGAAAAGATCCAGGTCGCCATCTCGCACATGCTTGCCGACTGGCTCCGTCAGACTTTCTCGGCTATCGGCCTCCTGGCCGTCCTGATCAACCACGATTGGAAGCTCGCCCTCTTCTCGCTCACGGTCCTCCCTTTCGTGATGATCCCCACGGCCCGCCTTGGCAAGCGCATCCGCCGCACCACCCGTGGCGCGCAAGACAATGCCGCCCACCTCAACCACATCCTCCAGGAAGCGATCACCGGCCAACAGGTCGTCCGTTCTTTCAACGCAGAATCGATGGAGTCGGCGCGCTTCCACACAGCCGCCGATGCCCTGCGCAAATCGAACCTCCGCTACATCGCCCAACAGGCGCTCCCCTCGCCCGTTATCGAATTCCTCGGCGCCCTCACCATCGTTGGCCTCATCGGTTACGCCCGCACTCAAATCCAGGCCAATCAAATGACAGCCGGCGAGTTCACCAGCTTCGTCATAGCCCTTCTCATGCTCTATGAACCCGTCAAGCGTCTCACCGGCATTCAGAACATCTTCCAGCAAGCCACCGGTTCCGCCCAGCGCGTCTTCGCGTATCTCGACCAGGAACCCAAGGTTGCCGACAAGCCAAACGCAGCAACGCTGTCCGCCTTCCACCAGTCGATCGAATTCGAGCAAGTCCGCTTTCGCTATCCCACCAGCTCGCCCGATCAGCCCGACATTCTCAGAAGCCTCACCCTCACCGTCAACGCAGGTGAAGTCATTGCCCTGGTCGGCCCTAGCGGCGCAGGCAAGACCACCCTCGCCAGCCTTCTCCCCCGTCTCTATGATCCAATCGACGGCCGCATAAGAATCGATGGCCTCGACCTCCGTGACGTCACCATGAATAGCCTTCGCGCACAGATCTCCTCGGTCGCGCAAGACACCTTTCTCTTCGACGACACGGTAGCCAACAACATCCGATATGGCCGCCCCAATGCCACGCTCGAAGAGGTCAAATCCGCGGCTGCCACAGCGATCGCCGACGAATTCATCACCCGCATGCCCGAAGGCTATGAAACCCGTATCGGCGAGCGCTGCGTCAAACTCAGTGGAGGCCAACGCCAGCGTCTGGCTATAGCCAGAGCCGTTCTCCGCAAC
>JBKJUN010000446.1:0-2525 GCA_046590555.1 Bryobacter sp.
GAATCACTCCACACCCTTGCGCCTTCGCCCGCTTCAGCAATTCTGTCTCAAGCGGATTGTAAACCATATCGAAAACTACATCCGCTGGCAGCGCACCATCAAAGAAACATTCCTTCGTGTGCGGCCACATCCCAATAGGAGTGGCATGAACCAGCGCATCAAACTTTCGCCCGTTCAAGTGCTCCTTCGCCACTGCCTCGGCCCCGCACAACTTCGCAAACGCTCGTACCCGATCCGAATTGCGCCCGGTAATGACAACCTTCGCACCCGCATCAGCCAGGGCAAACGCCGCCCCGCGTGCCGCTCCACCATTGCCAACCAGCAACACCGTGCTGCGATTCAACTTGATCCGTTTGCCCAGCGGCTTTGTCACTGCGCCCGCATCGGTATTGGTTCCGCGCCACTTGCCAGCCTTCTTCCAAACGGTATTTACTGCACCAATGCGGCGCGCCAGCGGGTCTACCACATCGAGATATTTTAAGATCCGCTGCTTATGAGGAATCGTTACGCTAAAGCCCTGCACCGGCAGCACTTCGCACATTCCAAGAAAATCTTTCAACTGCGTTGGCTGCACCAGAAACGGCAGATATACAGCATCAAGGCGCTTGGCCTGAAACGCACGGTTATGCACATTGGGCGAGAGCGAATGCCGCACCGGGTCTGCCACCACGCCATACACCTTCGCGCCCTTGGTCAATTTGTCAATCCGGTAGAGCTGCCGCAAGACACGCGCACTCACTTGCCCAGGCGCCGTACCCTCCACGGAGTTCGGTGCCGCATAGGTATAAACACTACCCTGCGCATTACAAAGTACGCGAGTCGGGAAGCCAACCTCACCCATGGCGAGCAGAATCATCGGCACCTTGGGGTGCGCCTTCTGCAGCCCCAACACCTTCGATGCATCACTCGGCTTCTTTGCTGTCGTCACAAGCTTGTATGCGTCTGCCGGCACTTTCATCATCCGGCGCAACACAGGCTCCAGTGGCGGCGTGCCTTCGTAGTTATGCCAGCTCACAATCAGGTGCGCCTTCGCCCGCATATGCTCAAGCCGCTCGATCGTCTTCTCGGCTGTCTCGATCTCGACATCAATTGCATGAGCCCCGGCATCAATCGCTGCATCGAGGATCTTCATCTGATCGTCTATCACGCCGTTGTATTTGCCATGGTTCTGATGCCGGCGGCAAGTTACCAGCAGCGAAACATCCGGGTGCTTCTCAAGAAAGACCGTAACTGCCTTTAGCCCGGCCTCAGGCCGGTTTAGATAGTCGAGTCGAAACTCAAGAAAGCGCTCCCCTGCTGCGACTTCTTTATCTGCCTGCTCAAGCAGTTTCTCGACTGTAGGTAAACCCAAAGCGATGCAAACTTTGGGCAATGCCGCGCGCGTAGACATAGGTTAGGAAACGTCCCCTAGCTTAACACCGCATCGGAGGGCTTCCCTGCCTCCTTCAATGCTTCAAGGTGTCGTTTCCATGCATCAAGCAAGGGCCCGGGGTGCCTTACTCCAAATCGCGCTACTCCCATCTCCTTCAGTGCCAGCACCTCATCTAGCGTCTTGCCATCCACCATCAGTTTCAAAGTTACATAAGGGGCACACTTGGCGATGATCTTTTCAACCTGCTCCGCACGATACTCACTTGCGCTCAACATTGTGACCCCACTCCGCTTGGCCATCTTGCAGAGGATGAGCAATCGCTCCTCATCGAGCACGCTCGCATCCACACTTGCCGTAAGCGTCGCCCCGCCTTCTTCACACGTCTTGAGCAATTGCATCAACTCAATCTCGACATACTGAAACTGTCGGCTCATCAACTTGGGCAGACACACCTTCGCCTCTACATCGACGGCCCCACGCCGCAACATGTCCCGCACTTCAAACTGCTTCACCGCCGTCGTAGCATCCCCCGGGGCCGCACTCGTCCGGCTGGCCAACCGCACCGGTCCCTCCACCCACTCCTTGGCCAGATCAAGATCGCATGGCCTCACCACCACACTCCTCACTTCATAAGCCTGCCCCCGCATGCACCCCTCATGCACCTGCTCTTCTGTCATCAACGGGCTCGACAAATGATAATCCACCAGCACAGCAAGATCGCGATATTCCATCCTATTAGTTATATAAGGAAAACATGCGCCGCCTTCTCGTCCTCACCCTCCTCGCCCTCACAACACTATCTGCAAAGAAAATTATTACCCACGAATCGATGTGGCTCATCCCACGAGTTGGCGCGCCCAGCCCCTCGCCAGATGGCAAGTGGGTTGTCTTTTCGGTCACCCAGCCCGCCTACGACGCCAAGGATCAATCCTCAGATCTCTGGCTCGTTCCTGGAGATGGCAGCACCCCCCCTCGACAGCTCACTCACTCGAAGACCTCCGAATCCAGCCCCACCTGGTCCCCTGACGGCAAGCGCATCGCCTTCACTACGACGCGCGACGGCGACAACGACGCGCAGATCTACGTCCTCGATCTCTCAAGTGGCGGCGAAGCCCAACGCTACACGAGCCAACCGGGCGGCGCATCAGACCCC
>JBKJUN010000808.1:0-3661 GCA_046590555.1 Bryobacter sp.
ATATCGCTCGACTCAACACCGCGAGATTCTTCGAGACTCACTGGTATACCCCCTGGCAGATCCAGACTCCGGCACACTCCATCTTCAAACTGCAAAAGCCTCAAAACCTTCTTGCTCAACCCTAAGATCAAGAATCGATGAGCCAAACGCGCACTAGCAAGCACCGGCAACAGAAAGAACCGGTCGCTCGCAACCACTTTTGCCTCGGCGACTTTAGCTAAATTGACAGCCACTGAATGCGCTTGGCCAAACAACACAACACCTGGCCCACCACCCCCAAGTTCACCCTCCCGGAGTGCGTCTTCCATCTGCTTGGACATCTCAGGCCCAATATCCTGCCCCCGTAACAAGCCCTTCAGCGTCGCCAGCTTGTCTCTTTCGGGCGCACCTGGATGCGTCGCCGGCAACAGCACGGTCAGACATTCTCCGCGCTGGTGAGCAAGACTTTTCAGCCCTTCGGCATCTAGATAAGCAAGATTGTTGGTATTAATTTTGACGGTCATAAGATTGACTCCACTAAACCTGTATGCACGTTAGTGGCCGATAATCGAAGGGATGCGAACCTGCCTCAAACAAGGCGGCACAAACAAACCCCATCAGCTAAACTCATGTGATGCCGCTCCTGCTCCTCCTTCTAGCCGCCCTCGAAATCCAGGTCAAACTCCCAGCCACTCAAGCCACCCAGCCCCTCGACGGCCGTCTCCTCATCCTCTTCTCCACTGACGACAAGGCCGAGCCCCGCAACCAGATCTCAGACTCTCCCAAGACCCAGATCGTCTTCGGCTTAGATGTCGACGCATTCCGTCCCAACTCCACCCACACCGTTTCTTCTGAAGCCTACGGCTACCCCATCCGCCGCCTCTCAGACCTCAAGCCCGGCCAATACACCCTCCAGGCAGTCCTCGACAAATACGAAACCTTCAACCGCGCTGACGGCCACACCCTAAAGCTCCCCACCGATCGTGGCGAAGGCCGCCAGTGGAACAAAGCGCCCGGCAATCTCTACTCCAAGCCCACCAAAATCACCATCCAGCCCAACACCCAGATCCAGCTCGAACTCAGCGAAACGATTCCCCCCATCCCCCAACCCAAAGACACCAGGTACATCCGCCACATCCGTATCCAGAGCCCTCGTCTTACCAAGTTTTGGGGCAAGCCCATGTACCTCGGAGCACACGTCCTGCTGCCCGAAGGCTTCAACACCCACCCCAACGCCAAGTATCCACTGATGCTCTTCCACGGCCACTTCCCGGCCGACTTCGACGGCTTCCGCCCAGAGCCACCCGACGACAATCTCAAGCCCGACTACTCCGAGCGCTTCAAGCTCTCCGGCTACAATCGCACCACACAACAGGAAGCTCACAACTTCTACAAGCAATGGACTGCCAAATCCTTCCCAAGATTCCTCGTCGTCGAAATCCAACACGCCAACCCCTTCTATGACGATTCCTATGCCGTCAACAGCGCGAATCTCGGCCCTTACGGCGACGCCATCATGTACGAACTCCTCCCAGAAATCGAACGCCAGTTCCGAGGCATCGGTCAGGGCTGGGCCAGATTCACTTACGGTGGTTCAACCGGCGGATGGGAAGCCCTCGCCGCTCAAATCTTCTACCCCACAGAGTTTAACGGAGCCTTCGGAGCCTGCCCAGACCCAATCGACTTCCGCGCCCACTCCACCATTAACATCTACGAAGACCAGAACGCCTACTTCACCGAAGGCCCACACCAGCGCATTCCCAAGCCCGGTAAGCGAGACTATCTAGGCCACGTCTCGGCAACCATGCAAACCCTGAACCAAATGGAACTGGCTTTGGGAAGCAAAACCAGAAGCGGCCAGCAATTCGACATCTGGGAAGCAGTCTACTCACCAGTCGGCCCGGACGGCTACCCGGCCCGCCTCTGGGACAAAGAAACAGGAGCGATCAACCCGCAAATCGCCACTTACTGGCGCGATAACTACGACCTCCGCCACATCTTACAACGCGACTGGGCCAAACTCGCCCCAATGCTCGAAGGCAAGCTCCACGTCTACTGCGGCGACATGGACAATTTCTATCTCAACAACGCCGTCTACCTGATGGAAGACTTCCTCAAAACCTCCAACCCTTCCTACAAGGGTGAAGTCAAATACGGCGACCGCGCCGAACATTGCTGGAACGGAGACCCCAACCTCCCCAACGGCATCTCACGCCTTCGCTACAACACCATCTATTTGGACAAGATCCTAAAGCGAATTGAGGCCAACCACCCCGCTGGGGCTGACCTCAAATCCTGGCGCCATGATTAAACGAGGCGTTAACGCTCGATCTTAAAACCAATCTTGATCGTTACCTGAAATTCGGTAACCTGACCGTCTACAATCCGGCCGCGCTCATTCACAACCTCAAACCAGTCCATGTGACGCACGGTTTTTGAAGCTTCGGCCACAGCCCCCTTCACAGCTTCAGCAAAGCTGATGGGCGATGTCCCAACCAGCTCAATCATCTTAAATGTTCCAGTCATAATAATTTTTACCATCCTTTCGATTCCTGGCTACAGTTTACTACCCGTGATACGCTGACGCTGATCATGCGCACCCTCTTACTAGCAGCATTCCTCACCGCAGCATCGGCATCGGCAGCCATGCCCTTCACGATTGAAACCAACGTCGTTTACGGCATGTACTCCGGTGCCGCCCTCCTCCTCGACGTCTACAAGCCCACCCAGCCCAACGGCTACGGCATCATCTACGTCTCCGGCAGCGGCTGGACAACGCCCCTCGCCTATAGCGCTCCAGCCCTCAAGTCCAACAGCCAGTCGCAACTCTACGCCAAAGCCCTCGCTACCGGCGGCTATACCGTTTTCGCGGTCAACCATCGCTCCCTCCCTCGCTTCCGCTACCCCGCCCCAGTCGAAGATGTCCAACGCGCTGTAAGATTTATCCGGCACAACGCCAAAACCTACGGCATCCGCCCAGATCGCATCGGGGCCTCAGGCGGCTCCTCCGGCGGCCACCTCGTAAGTTTGCTCGGCACTCTCGATGGCAAAGGCAACCCCACAGACCTCGACCCGGCAGAGCGCGAAAGCGCCAAAGTCCAATGCGTAGTCGCCCGCGCCGCGCCAGTCAACTTCCTCACCGGCAACAACGGCCAATTCCTCCTCGGCCTGGCCCGTCCCCTGCCCGAGGCCAAAGACACTGTTGAATACCGCACCCACCTGGAAGCCTCACCGATCACCCACATCACCCCCGACGACCCGCCCTTCCTTCTAATGCACGGCGACAAAGACGAAGCCGTCAACATTAGCCAAAGCGAAGAGATGGAAGCCAAACTCAAAGCAGTCGGCATCCCGGTCAAGTTCCTCCGCATTGCCGGAGCCGCCCACGGCCCCACCTTCCCCGGAGCCACCAATCCGCCAGACTATCTGGCCGAAATGGTCCGCTGGTTCAACCTACATCTGATCCCCAAATAAAAGCGAATCCTTAGTCCCAGGCTAATTTCGACAACAATAGGCAAATCCGGATTGTTATACACTAATGACGGCAAAATTTCTGCCACTGAAGCGAGGTTACCTGTTATGAACGCTTGCCGTTTCGTTTGGGTCTTGTGCATCTTTCCCATCCTGGGCTTGCTCCCTTCCAATTTGAAGGCTCAGCAAACAACAAGCCCATTTACTCTCG
>JBKJUN010000914.1:0-20760 GCA_046590555.1 Bryobacter sp.
GCCATCCAGGCCGTCTCTGCACGCAATACACGTGGCCCAAGGCTGGCTGAGCTCCAGCCTGAACTCGCCGCCATACTCCGTTCCTCATCGGTCCAGCCACCTTCCGGGCCAATCAGCAAGCTGATCGTCGATGTCTCTTTCGGCAGTTCTCGCAACAGACCTGATTCCCGCTTTTCATCGAGAAACACCTTCTGGCCTTCTGCCTTGCTCACCACATCGCGAAACCGCATCACCGTTGTCAATTCAGGCAAGAAGACACGCCTGCTCTGCTGGCTACTCTCAAGCGCAATTCGCCGCCATCGCTCGAGGCGCTTGGTCACCGCTTTGTCTAGCCCATTCTCACTACGCGCACTTTGCACAGGTACGATGCGATCTACGCCAAGCTCGGTCGCCTTCTCGATGCCCCACTCAAAGTGTTCAAACTTGATGATGGCCGCATAGAGGTGAATCTCGGGTGTCTCGCGCTCGGAATGCAGTTTCTCCAAAACCTCAAAGTGCACAAATTCTTTGTGTGCCTCTGACACTCTCGCGAGGTACTTCTGCTGGTTGTCGGAGATCTCGTAGACCTGCCCCGGCTCCACGCGCAAGACTCGCGAAAGATGCTTGGCTTCTTCGCCACGCAACTCCGCGTGGCCACTTTGAATTCCTGATACGAAAAAGAGACGCCGTGCCATAAGCTATGGTGTTTTTATGATTGCTTACCTTAGGGGTACCCTGCTTGAGAAAGCTGCGGGCACCGTAATTGTACTTGCTGGTGGTGTCGGTTATGAAGTGGATGTGCCGATCAGCACCTACACCGCACTGCCGGATACAGGCCTCGAGGTCAACCTCCGCATCTACACAAAGGTCAGCGAAGACGCCATCTCGCTCTATGGTTTTCTCACCGCGATTGAGAAGCGCGCCTTCGAGCGATTGATCAGCGTCAGTGGCATCGGCCCCTCATTGGCCGTCAAAGTTCTTAGCGGCATTGCAGTGGAAAGTCTGGTTGCCTGCCTGCGCGGTGGCGATGTGGCCAGCCTCACCCGCATCCCCGGCATCGGCAAAAAGACAGCAGAGCGCATGATCGTCGAACTCAAAGACAAGATGGACGATCTACCCTCCGGCCCAGGCGCTGCCATCCGCAAAGAAAGCAACCTCTCGCCCCTCGAGCAGGACGTCCTCTCTGCCCTGATCAACCTCGGTTCCAACGCTGCCGCCGCCGAGCAGGCTGTCGTCAAAGCCAAGGCCACCGTTACTTCCCCCAACTTCGAAGAGCTCTTCCGCAAGTCTTTAGACTTGGTACGCTAACCTGAGAGTGAATGATCGAACGGGGCATAGTTGCGGGAGAAGCAGGGGACGAAGAGCGCCTTTTTGAGGCATCTCTGCGCCCTCGCAGCCTGAAGGAATTTACTGGTCAGGAAAACCTCAAAGAAAACCTTGCCATTGCGATTGAAGCCGCCCGTATGCGGGGCGAAGCGATGGATCACGTCCTCCTTCACGGCCCTCCTGGACTTGGCAAAACCACTCTCGCCACGCTAATCGCAAACGAACTCGGCACTGCTTTTGAGCAAACCTCAGCTCCAGTCCTCCAAAAGAAACTCGACCTCACCGGTCTCCTTAGCAGTATCCGCCCCAAACAGGTTTTCTTCATCGACGAAATCCATCGGCTTGCCCCTGACGTAGAGGAGATGCTCTATTCGGCGCTGGAAGATTATCGGGTCGACATCCTGGTTGGAAGTGGCCCGGGCGCACGCACCCACTCACTGCCAGTGCCCAAATTCACCGCCGTCGGCGCCACCACTAAACTTGGTAGCGTCAGTTCGCCTTTGCGCGGCCGCTTCGGCCTGGTTCTTCGTCTCGACCCCTACTCAAACGAAGACCTCGCCGGCATCGTCAGCCGATCCGCCAGGATTCTGAATTTCACCCTCAACGACGGCATCGCGCTTTCAATTGCCAAACGAAGCCGGGGCACCCCACGCATCGCCAACCGCTTGCTGCGCCGCGTGCGGGATTACTCGCAAGTTCGCGCCAACGGCGAACTCACCGAAGAAATTCTTGGCTCTGCACTGGAGCTTCTCAACGTCGATCCTAGAGGCCTGGATGAGGTTGACTACCGTCTGATGAAGTGCCTCCTGACGACTTACGGCGGAGGCCCCGTCGGCCTCAACACCTGGGCCATCGCCGCCGGCGAAGACGCCAATACCCTTGAAGAAGTCTACGAACCTTTCCTGATCCAGCAGAATTTCATCAAGCGCACGAGCAAAGGCCGCGAGGCTACGGTGGAAGCATTCGACTACTTCAAAGTCCCGCTCCACCGCCCGCAAAGCGTCCTATTTTAGTTTTTATGATGTTGCATGTATTGCTCCTGCTCGCCGCTCAAGTGGATGTCAAACCCTTGCGCGAAACTGCATCTGCAACCCACCAAACCGACGACCCTGCCATTTGGGTCAACCCCAAAGCAGCCGCCGAGAGCCTCATCCTCGGCACGGTCAAAATGGCTGCCCCCGATGGCGCCATAGTCGTCTACCGCCTGGACGGCTCGGTGCTCATGTCGATCCCCGGTGTCGACCGTCCCAACAACATCGACGTCGCCTATGGGTTCAAGCTGGCAGGCCGCAAGATGGACATTGCGATTGCCACGGAGCGTAATCAGAACCGCCTGCGAGTCTTCGAGATCCTCCCAGGCAAAGGCATTCGCGACCTCGCCACAATCCCGGTCTTTGCCCAGCCCATGGGCATCGCAATCTACACCCGGCCCAAGGATGGCGCAATCTTCGCCCTAGTCAGCCGCAAGACCGGCCCCAGTGGCGCTTATCTCTGGCAGTATCAATTGAAAGATGACGGCAAAGGCCAACTCACAGCCGCCAAAGTCCGTGAGTTCGGCAACTTCAGCAACTCCAAAGAAATCGAAGCCATCGCTGTCGATGACGAAGCTGGCTACATCTACTACTCCGACGAAGGCGCGGGCACCCGCAAATATCACGCTGACCCAGCTCACCCCGAAGCCGCTAAAGAGCTTGCTCTCTTCGCCCAAACCGGCTGGAAAGGCGACCGCGAAGGCATCGCGATATACAAGACCCGCAAAGGCTGCGGCTACATCATCGCAACAGACCAACAGACTCCCGTCTCCGAATACCACGTCTACGCCCGCGAAGGTGGCCCCAAAGGCCCCCACGACCACGCCAAGGCCCTAGGGAGCTTCCGGGTAGGCGCAGCCACCACAGACGGCATCGACGCCAGCAGCAAGCCTCTGGGCCCAATGCTTCCCAAAGGTCTTTTTATTGCCATGAACGACAGCCGCAAGAATTTCATTCTTGTGGACTGGCGTGAGCTTGAAAAAGCGCTGGGATTAGCGAAGTAGCGATCGCAGCATCCAGGCCGCTTTTTCGTGCGATTCCAGCAATCCGGTCAGAAAGTCCTGATTGCCCGCATCGCCATACGATTCTGCTGCCGTCACCAAATCCACTCTCAACGAACGAATGATCGCCTCATGATCCGCAAGCAGGTTCTCCAGCATCTGACTTGCGCCAATCTGCCCGCCTGCGTCTTCCTTGATCCTGGCATCTTCAAGAAACTCCTCGAAGCTGCCGGTCGAATAGAGTCCTAGCGCACGAATACGCTCAGCCACGGCATCGATCGTTTCGTCGATCTCTTCATACTGGCTCTCAAAGAGCTTGTGCAGATCATGAAAATGCGGACCCTCAACATTCCAGTGATACTTGCGAGTCTTTGTATACAATACGTATTCGTCAGCCAATGTTTGACGCAACAGATTTGCAACGCCTATGCGTTGCGACTGGTCCAGTCCAATTGAAGTAGTACTCATAATTACCAGATGCAACAAGTCATCCCATGGACTCGGCTCGATTAGACTGACAGGCGTTCTATCAATCCCTACTTATTGCAGTGAGGATTAGTCGATCAGAACTTTCCAGACAATCTCCAGATCAATTCCAAGGTAGTCATGCACCAGCCCATCTGCGATGTATCGTTCAATTTTTACGATGCATTCTGAAATATGCACCAAGTACACCTGCTGGTCTTTCAAAGCGGGCGAGCCTCTCGCAACACCTTCTCCCGCAGCACCCAATGCAATGACTTTTCAGTAACAACATCCACCCGCCGGCCCAAAAGGTCTTCTAGCTCCAACGCAAATCCGGAAGGGAACCAAGAGCTCGTAGGGCCTACGATATCGATCAGAAAATCTAAATCACTCCCGGCATGATCCTCGCCTCGAGCAGCGCTTCCAAAAATCCGCACGTTACCTGCACCATGCTTGCTAGCTTTTGGATTTCTTCTTTCCGTTCATGCACTGTTTCCAGTAGGCTCATGGATACTAAAAGATTCTCACAGTCCCTTTAACGCGGCAATCGTTCGATCTTCACTCGCCCAATCCGGTTGCGCTCCATCTCAATCACGGTATAGCGCCGGTCGCCTTCTTCGATGGCCTGTCCCACCGCAGGAATGTACCCAAGGCGGAACAAGATAAAACCAGCGAGGGTCTCAAAGCCCGCATCCCCAGGCAAATCAATCCCGAACTTAGTCTCGAGATCACGAGTTGGCACAGAGCCCTCCAGCTCAAGCTCATCTGCGTTCTTCGCCTGCTCCACCACCACCAGATCATGCTCGTCCTCGATCTCTCCAAAGACCTGCTCAAACACATCCTCCAGCGTCAGCACTCCGCTCACCGCCCCAAACTCGTTCACTACCAGTGCCATATGCGCACGGTTGTAGCGGAACTCGTCAATCAGATCACTTAACGATTTCGTCTCCGGGATCACTGGCAGTTTCCGCACATGCTGCTCGAGCACAAATTTCCGTACCGGCCTGCGCTTCTCCGTCGCAACGCGCCTCTCCTGCCAAACCACCAGCAAGTCACGAAAATGCACGATGCCAATGATGTTGTCCGGGTTGTCTTTGTAAACAGGCACTCGCGAGTAGTGGTGATCGCTCATCGTTTTTAGCAACTCATCAAGCGGTGCGTCCATCGGCAAACACACCATGCTGCTGCGTGGCGTCATCACTTCGCGCGCCACTAGCTCACGCAACTCCAGCAACCTGTCAATCGCATGAGCCTCAAAATTCGTCACCGTCGAATGCTCAAGGCTCGACTCCACAATGTGACGGATCTCTTCGAGCGAATGAATCCCGTGCACTCCACCCTGCGGCAGCCCGATAAAACGAGAAAACAAATTCGCCATCCGCTCCACCAAAAACACCAGCGGTGCCAGCGCCCGGTTCACTATCAGCAGCGGCGGAGCGCAAATCAGACTGATCTTCTGTGAAGCGTGAATCCCCAAATTCTTCGGCACCACCTCGCCCACCACAACCAACAGCAAGGTCAAAAACACGAAGCTCAGCATCAAACAGAAAAACTCGACAACCTTTGCGTAGCCCGGCGGCGCCATCGGCACCAACTGCATCTGCAGCCAATGGTTGATCGCTTCTTCACCCGCCACACCCATCGCCAGTGAAGTAATGCCGATCCCCACCTGAATTACGCTCAAGAACCGTTCCGTATTAGCCAGCAGCTTCAGTGCCGCCTGCGCACCGAGGTGGCCCTCTTGCGCAAGCTGCTTAATCTTGGGCCGCCGCACGCTCAACAAGGCAATCTCGGAGGCGGCAAAAAACGCGTTGATGGTGGTGAGCGCGCCAAGCAACAACAAACGCAACCCGATATTACTATTCGCTTCCATTAGACTTTGATTAGGTGCGACGCGTCTTCAAATATACCAACGCCTTGGCGGCAATCCTCTTGATTGCCGCAATAGGCCTGACTTATCAGTTCATCCGGCGAACCATGCCTGAGACTTCGGGCGAGCTTCCACTCGCAATTTCCAAGCCCGCAACGATCATGAGAGACCAGCACGGCATCCCTCACATCGAAGCTTCCACCATTGAAGATGCCATCTACCTGCAAGGCTTCGTACACGCCCAGGATCGCTTCTGGCAAATGGAAGCTGCTCGCCGCATCGCCGCAGGGGAGATGGCAGAAATTGTCGGAGCAGCCGCTGTTGAAAGCGATCTTAGCTCCCGCCAGCATCGTCTGCGCCGCCTCGCCAATTCGATGGTCGAAACCCTCTCACCCGAAGATCGCCTCTGGCTCGCTGCCTACGCCCGGGGCGTCAACGACTGGCTCCTCTCACACAAGGACGGCCTTCCGCTCGAAATCCGCGCGCTCAACTACACACCCCGTCAGTGGAATATCGCCGACTCGATGCTGCTCATTCTCCACATGTACCGCCAGCTCTCCACCAGTTGGACCATCGAATCCGATCAGCAACTCCTGCTCTCCCGCAGCACCGACAAAGAAAAGATCCGCTCACTTTTCCCCACCCGCGCAGGTACAGAAATCCTGCCTGGCTCCAACGCCTGGGCTATCTCCGGCGCGCGCACCCAAAGCGGCAAGCCCATTCTTGCTGGCGACCCGCACCTCCAGCAAAGCTGGCCCAGCACCTTCTACATCAACCATCTGAAAGCCGAGAATCTCGATGTCATCGGTGGCTCACTCCCCGGAGCACCCGCCGTTGTCATCGGCCACAACCAGAAAATTGCCTGGTCCATGACCACGCTGCACTTCGACGTCCAGGATCTCTATTTCAACGAAACCAACCTCACCGGAATTGATCACGAGACCATCCTTGTCAAAGGCGCGCGCCCAGTCGAGGTGGACATCCAGATCACTCCACACGGCCCCATCATCGACCGTCACGGTGCCCGCTATGCCCTTCAATGGACCGCCTTCGAGGGCAAGTACCCCTTCGCTTTCGCTCAACTCAACCTAGCCCAGAACTGGCAACAATTCCGCACCGCCCTCTCTCGCTTCCCCGGCCCCGGCCACAATTTCATCTATGCCGACACCGACGGCAACATCGGCTACCAGGCCGCAGGCAAGATGCCGATTCGCAAAATCGCCGACAGCGGCGTTCCACTCGATGCGCGTAATCCCGATAACCAGTGGCAAGGCTTCATCCCCTTCGAAGAACTGCCTTCGTCCTTCAACCCCAAGGGCGGCGTCCTGATCAGTTCAAATGAAAACCCCTTTCCGCGCGACTACAAATACAATGTCTCCGGCATCTTCACCCCGCCCTACCGGCAGCGTCAGATAGCGAATCTGTTGGCAACGAAGCCCAAGTGGCAGCCAGTTGAAATGGCTGCGATCCAGAAAGACGTCTACTCCGCCTTTCATCACTTCTTTGCTCGGCAATTGGTCAAAGCTGGCAAGTCCCGTAAGTCCACCAGAGAAGACTTCACGGCTGCCCTCGAAGTTCTCGATACCTGGAACGGTCAGATGGAAACTGGCCTCGCCGCACCGATGATCTCCGTTCTGGCCTACGAAGAATTTAAGCGCGCCATCATGCGTAGTGTCACCACTGTGCCGATCAACTTCGACTCCCACTTCGCCCCTTCAATCGTCGAGAACATGCTCCGTTCTCGCCCCAAAAACTGGTTCGCTGACTACGATCAGGTATTGATCCAATCCCTACTCGATGCACTCGACACCGGCGTCAAGCAGCAAGGCAAAAATCCCAAGTTCTGGGACTATGGCCGCTACAATCGCATCGTGATTCCTAACCTCGTCCTGAGCGAAGCCATTACTATCGGCAAGTTCATTGCCAAGCCTTGGATGCCCTTCGCCTCTGCGATCCGCACACTACGCCTTCCACTGGTCGATAACTATGTTCAAGCAGGCCCTGCTCCCTTGAGCGGCGCCTCCCAAACCGTAAAGCAAGTCTCAAACCGTGTCGGCCCCGCCTTACGCTTCGTCGCAGACACTTCAGACTGGGACAATTCGGCCTTCACCCTCACCCTCGGCCAGAGCGGTCACGCCTTCTCCTCGCACAGCAAAGACTACTGGGAGAGCCACTACAACGGCACCCCCGTTCTGCTTCCCTACAAAAAAATAGAGGCGGAAGCCGTACTCCGGCTCCGCCCCAGATAGCACTTCAATACAGAAAGATTTACTTCAGCGACTTTTCAATCGCCGAGGTCAGCTTTGCGTCCATCGGGTCAACCCCAGACTCAAAGCGTTCAATCACTTTGCCATCTTTGCCAACCAGAAACTTCGTGAAATTCCACTTCACATCGCCACCGGTCTTAGTCAGATAGCTGTAAAGAGGAGTGATGTTGGAACCTTTCACTTCCACCTTCGACATCATGGGGAAGCTCACGTCATAGTTGCGCTTGCAGAAAGTGGCGATCTCTTCGTTCGATCCCGGCTCTTGTGAGCCAAAATTGTTCGCTGGCACGCCGATGATCACAAGTCCCTGTGCCTTGTACTTCCGGTACAAGTCTTCAAGGCCCTTATACTGCGGCGTGTAGCCGCACTGGCTGGCCACATTGACAAACAACACGGGCTTACCCGCAAAATCTTTAAGCGCCACCGGCTTTCCGGCAATCGAGTTCATTGTAAATTCATGCGAAGAATCAGCAGCAGACATGGTGAGAATGGCTCCGAGGAATAGAGATACTAGAATTTTCATCACTCTATTGATGCCGCAGCGGCAGAAAAGGTTAGGATCTTTTTTCGTGAATCCACCAAATCACAAGCGCGAACAGTGGGCTTGGTACTCCTACGACTGGGGCAACTCCGCCTTTTCCACCACCGTAGTCACGCTCTTTCTCGGCCCTTACCTGACATCGCTGGCAAAGGCCGCCGTAGCCGCTGACGGCAAAATCCACCCGCTGGGCCTCTCAATCGATCCGCGTGCCCTCTGGAGCTACCTCATCGCCCTCTCGGTGATCCTCCAGGTTCTCGTGCTCCCATTGGTGGGCGCCATCGCCGATTACGGCCACAAGAAACGTGAAATGCTCGGCGGCCTGGCCTTAATGGGAGCGGTTGCCACGGGCCTCATGTTCTTCATGCACGGCGAACACTACCTCTGGGGCGCCGCTCTCTTCCTGGTTGCCAACCTCGTCTTCGGCGCATCTATCGTCGTCTACAACGCCTTCTTGCCAGAAATTGCCGCACCCGAAGAACGAGACACAGTTTCCTCCACCGGCTGGGGCATTGGTTATCTCGGCGGCGGAACTCTTCTCGCCCTCAATCTGTATCTTTACAGCAACGCCCAGTCCTTGGGCATCTCAGATGGCATGGCCGTTCGCATCAGTCTCTGTTCGGCCGGTATCTGGTGGGGTCTCTTCACGATTCCGGCCTATATGGGGCTGCGTAACCATTCCGCTGCTCGTTCGATCCCACCCGGCGAAAACTACCTCTCCATCGGCATCAAACAAGTAGTAGCGCTCTTCAAAGACATCCGCCTCTATCCGCAGGCACTGCTCTTCCTAATCGCCTTCCTGCTCTACAACGACGCCATCCAAACCGTCATTTCCCTCTCCAGCCAATTCGGATCCGATCAGCTCAACATGTCGATGGGCTCGCTTACCGAAGCGATTCTCATGGTCCAGTTCGTAGCCTTCTTCGGGGCCACCGGCTTCAATTTCCTCTCCAAATGGATCGGTGCCAAACACAGCATCGCCGTAGCCCTCGTCATTTGGACCCTCGTCCTCTTCTACATCTACTTCGCCGTCAAGACTGAAAGCGAGTTCTTCATCCTTGCCTTCGTAATCGCAATCGTGATGGGTGGTAGCCAGGCCCTCAGCCGTTCACTCTTCTCGCAACTCATCCCCAAAGGACGCGAGGCCGAGTACTTCTCCCTCTACGAGATCTCCGACAAAGGCACAAGCTGGATCAGCCCCCTCTTCTTCGGTCTCGCCCTAGAGCTCACTGGCAACTATCGACTGGCGATCTTTTCTCTCATCATCTTCTTCATAGGCGGCCTCATCGTACTCCTTCGCGTCAATATCCAACAAGGCATTAAAGAAGCAAGCAATGCCTACTAACTTCACGGTCGCCCTCGACGGCACCCCTCTCATGGGTCCAATAGGAGGCATCCGCCGCTTCGCAGAGCAACTCATCCTCGGCCTTCGCAACGAGTTCCCCGGCGACAACTACATTCCAGTCTCAGACCAGTTCGCCCCCACTCCAAAGGGCCTCGAGAAGCGCTGGTGGCTCTACGGGCTCAACAAGGCCCTAAAGCGAACCGGTGCTCATGTCTTCCACGGCACAGACTTTGCCGTGCCCTATCTGTCGCGAGTGCCAAGCGTAATGACAATCCACGACTTGTCACCCTGGAACGAACCCTCGCCGACCTCAGCCAGAGTTCGGTCCCGAGCCGGTAAGCTGATGCGCTGGAAGATTCCAAACTTCATCCACACCCCGTCAGAGGCGATTCGCCGCGAAGTGATCGAAACCTTCCAGTGGCCAGCAGACCGCATCGTTGCGATCCCGCTAGCCGCCGCCGAAATGTTCACGCCGGATCCACGAGAGACAGTCGACCCATATTTCCTCTACCTCGGCACTCACGAGCCACGCAAGAACCTCGAAGTGCTGGTGCAAGCGATGGCGATCCTGGACGCCCAGGGCATCCGCATCCCGCTCTTGATGGCCGGCCAATCCCGCCCCGGCTACCGGTTAGACTTACATCCCAACATCGAGCGCTTAGGCCCGCAGTCAGAAGCAGAACTTCCGCGACTCTACCGCAACGCCACAGCAGTCCTCTACCCTTCCAACTACGAAGGCTTCGGCCTCCCCATTCTCGAAGCGATGCAATCGGGAGCCTCGGTGATCGCCTCAGACATCCCGGTCCACCGCGAAGTAGGAGGCGATGCCGCGCTCTATGCCAGCCCTAAAGATCCCGCAGCCTGGGCCAACCTGATGCACTCTCTAATCGGAGGCAACCCCCAACGCTCAGCCGCTTCCATCACCCGTGCGTCGCAATACAGTTGGCAAAAAACCGCAAGAGCTTTCAGGGATCTCTACGCCCGCTGCGGTCGATAGCGTCCAACCTGAATGGCACCAGCCCGCTGGCGCGTCTGAAAGATTTCGTAAGCCAATTGCATCCCCATCAGCGTCTCCATCTTCGGTCCAAACGCCTTTTCGATCCGGACTGCCATGTCACCACTCAGATTCACTCTTGAGTTGAGCAACCCTGACAACGACTGTCGCGACACTCCCAGGGCTTTGGCCGCATCTGTCACAGTCAGCCCATTCGCCTCAATAATCTCCGTCCGGATCACTTCGACTGGATGCGGCGGGTTGTACATTGGCATCGATAATCCTCGAAATCAATCGTCAAATGAAGGCTCCACGCGCCCTCGGCAAGACCCTCCTCGTAAAGCCGCTTAAGCGCTTTGCGACTAAAGCTACGGAATCTCACAAATTAAGTGACAAGCGTCGCGTGACGCTTGTCAAGCTGCAAACCCTGTCCCATTCGTCCCCACATGCTAACCTTAAAAACACTTCACCTGTGTCACCGTACCGCTATATTTCCGCCCTCTTGGCCCTCGCAACAACCTTCTCCTGCAACCGTCAAGCCGCCCCTGCCTCTGCCAACGCCAACGCTCCCCAAGCCGTCCGCACCGTCCAATCCTCCTCCGCCGACGTCCCTCTCGAAATCTCGTCCATCGGCACCGTCGAAGCCAGCTCTTCCGTAGAAGTCAAAGCCCGGATAACCGCACCAATCCTCAAAGTCCACTTCACCGAAGGTCAGGACGTGCGCCAGGGCCAACTCCTCTTTGAACTCGACGCCGAACCGATCCACCGCCAGATCGCCGAAATCGAAGCCAATATCGCCCGCGACGCAGCCGGGGCCAAGCAAGCCGAAGCCAACATCACCCGCGATCTCGCCAATCAGAAGAATCTCGATTCCATCGCCGCCCGCACTGTAAAACTCCTCAACGAAGGCATCTCCTCTCGCGAACAGGCAGACCAAAGCCAATCCAACGCCGACGCCGGCAAAGCAGCCGTAGATGCCAACCGTGCCGCGCTCGAAAGCGCCCGCGCCGCAGAAAAAGCCGAACGCGCCCGCCTCCAGGCCGCTCGCCTCCTCCTTGACTACACCAAAGTCCTCGCCCCCATATCCGGACGCGCCGGCGACATCGCTACCAAAGAAGGCAGCCTCGCCCGTCAGAACGACAACACCCTCGTCACTCTCCTCCAATCCTCACCCGCCCTCATAGCCTTCTCACTCCCAGAACAGCTCCTCCCGCAAGTCCGCAAATACCAGCAACAGCAACCTCTAACGATCACCGCCACCACCGGCGAGAACACCGCCACCGGCATCCTCCGCTTCATCGACAACACCGTCGACTCCACCACCGGCGGCATCAAGCTCAAAGCCAACTTCCCCAATGCCGACCGCGTCCTCTGGCCCGGTCAGTTCGTCAACATCAGCGCCCGCCTCAACCTCGAACACAATGTTGTCCTGGTCACCTCGAAAGCCGTCCAGACCGGCCCCCGCGGTAAATACGTTTGGGTCTTGAACCCGGCTGATTCCACCGTTTCGATGCGCGAAGTCACCGTCAGCCGCCTCTACATTCCCAAAGGCAAAGCCGAACACGCCGTGATCGCTGCCGGCCTCAAACCGGGCGAAAGCATCATCTCTGAGGGTCAAAAACGCCTCACTCCTAACGCCAAGGTCCGCCTCCTAGAAGCTGTCAACTGACCCATGTCCATCACCGATTTTTTCATCCGCCGCGCCGTAACCACTTCGCTGATGATGGCTGCCTTGCTCAGCTTCGGCCTGATCAGTTATTTTGAACTCCCTGTCAGTGATCTTCCACCCGTCGAATACCCCACCATTCAGGTCAGCGCCGCCCTCCCCGGTGCTAACCCCGACATCATGGCGTCTTCTGTCGCTACGCCGCTCGAAAAAGCCTTCTCAAATATCGCTGGTGTCGAGAGCATGTCCTCGTCCAACACCAACTCAAGCACCACCATCACACTGCAATTCGACTTCAGCCGCACGCTCGATTCCGCCGCACTAGACGTCCAGTCCGCCATCTCACGCGCCACCGGCGAGCTACCCCGCAATATGCTCGCCCCTCCCTCCTTCCGCAAGGTCAACCCTGCCTCTCGCCCCGTCGTTTTCCTCGCCCTCACCTCAGAAACGATGACCCTCGCTGCCCTCAACGAATACGCTGAAAACCTCATCGGTCGCCGTCTTTCAATGCTTAATGGTGTCGCTCAGATCATGGTTTATGGCGGCCAGAAATACGCCGTTCGCGTTGAGATCGACCCAGACCGCCTCGCCGCCCGTCAGGTCGGTCTTGAAGAAGTCCGCGCTGCCTTCTCGCAACAGAACGTCAATCTCCCCGCTGGCTCCATGCACGGCATCACCAAGGCCTACACGGTTCAATCCAACAGCCAGCTCAGCACGGCAGATCAGTTCAAGCCGATGATCATCGCCTACCGCAATGGCAATCCCGTCCGTCTTGAAGATGTCGCCCGAGTCCGCGATAGCGTTAACTCCGAGCGCTCCGTCTTCTGGGTTAACGGCAAGCTCGGCATGATCGTCGCAGTGCAGAAACAACCAGACGCCAACACTGTCGCCGTCGTCGACGAAGTCAAACGCCAGCTCCCCAACCTCCGCCAGAACATGCCCGCCGGCATCAATCTCGACGTCGAATTTGACGCCTCCCGCAACATCCGCGAATCCATCGAAGACGTCAAATTTACTCTCTACCTCACCATCGGCCTGGTCATCCTGGTCATCTTCGTCTTCCTACGCAACGCCTCGGCTACCATCATCCCCAGCCTCGCCGTACCCCTCTCACTGCTTGGCACCTTCGCCGCCATGAAGCTTCTCGGCTTCACCATCGACACCCTCTCGATGATGGCCATGACCCTCTCAGTCGGCTTCGTCGTCGACGACGCCATCGTCATGCTCGAAAACATCGTCCGCCACATGGAGATGGGCAAGCCTCGCATGCAGGCTGCCTTTGAAGGCGCAAAGGAAGTCGGCTTCACCATCGTCTCGATGACCGTCTCGCTCGTCGCCGTCTTCATCCCCGTTCTCTTCCTGGAAGGCATCATCGGCCGCCTCCTGCGCGAATTCTCGATCACCATCGCCGTTGCCATCCTGATCTCCGGCCTCATCTCGCTCTCGCTCACACCGATGCTCTGCAGCCGCTTCCTACACCACGAAAAGCCCACCGGCCGCCTCTTCGTTCTCACCGAGAATTTCTTCGTCGGGATGAATAACCTCTACCGCCACACCCTCATCTTCTCGCTCCGCCATCGCTTCTCCGTGCTAATGCTCACCATCGCACTCACCATCTTCACCGGCTGGCTCTTCTACGTGATGCCCAAGAGCTTCGTCCCCACTGTCGATACCGGCATGGTCTTTGGCGGTACAGAAGCGGCCCAGGACACCTCCTTCGAAGAAAACGTCAAGCTCCAACGCCAAGTCCTCGAAATCGTCCAGAAAAACCCCTACGTCGGCCAGTTCGGCACCGGTCTCGGTGGTCAGACCGGCGGCGGCTTCCTTTTCATCCATTTCACCCACGATCGCAAGCGCCCGCACGCCACCCAAATCGTCGCTCAAATGCAGAAGCAGTTTGCCCAGATTCCCGGCTTCACCGTCTTCCTCCAACCCCCACCCATGCTGACGCTGGGCCAGAACGAATCGCGATACCAATACTCCGTCGCCCTCCAGGACGCCGAAACCAGCACTCTCTACCAGTGGGCACCCAAGCTCGAAGCCAAGCTTCGCAGCCTTCCCGTTCTCGCCGACGTCTATAGCGATCTCCAGCTGAACAACCCCCGCGTCAACGTCGATATCGATCGCGACCGCGCCTTCTCCCTCGGCGTCACTCCAGAACAAATAGCCAACACGCTCTACGACGCCTACGGCAACCGCCGCGTCTCTACCATCAGCGCCCCAGCCAACGAATACGACGTCATTATGGAGGTCCTCCCTGCCTTCCGTCGCGATCCCGCAGGCCTTTCCAAGCTCTACGTCCGCTCAAACACCGGCAAGCTCATCCCCCTCTCCGCCGTCACCAATGAAATCCAGGGCGTTGCTCCCTTGAGCGTCAACCACATCGGCCAGCTCCCCGCCGTCAACATCCAGTTCAACGCCAAGCCCGGCGTCTCCCTAAGCCAGGTCACAGAGCAAGTCGACGAAGCCGCCAAACAAATCGGCCTTCCCGACACCGTCTCCTTCTCTTACCAGGGCACAGCCTCCGCCTTTCAGAAATCCGTCGGCGGCCTCGCCATCCTCCTCGGCATCGCGATTCTCGTCATCTACCTCGTCCTCGGCGTCCTTTACGAAAGCTTCCTCCACCCCATCACGATCCTCTCGGGCCTGCCGAGCGCGGGTCTCGGCGCACTTCTCACACTGCTCATTTTCAAAGAAGATCTCAACCTCTTCTCTTTCGTCGGCATCATCCTCCTGATTGGCATCGTCAAGAAAAATGCCATCATGATGGTCGACTTCGCAATCATGGCTCGCCGGGAAGGCATGTCCGCCCACGACGCCATCTTCGAAGGCTGCATCCAGCGCTTCCGCCCCATCATGATGACCACCATGTGCGCCCTCCTCGGCACTCTCCCCATCGCCATTGGCATCGGCGCTGGCGCAGAAGCTCGCCGTCCCCTCGGCCTCGCTGTGGTCGGTGGCCTTGTCGTCTCACAACTCCTTACGCTCTATATCACCCCGGTTGTCTACCTCTACATCGAAAAACTGGCCTCCGTCCGAGCCCCACAACCGCACGGCCTGCCAGCCATCTCCTGATGCGTCGAGCCCTCATCCTCCTGCCTGAAGCGCCCTATCCTGTCATAGGCGGTGGCCCCCTCCGCACCGCCTCCATCATCGAAGCCCTCGCCCCGCAATTCCAGCTCACCGCCATCCATTACCAGCTTGCGGGAGACCCAGACCCCGCCACCCTCTACCCTCCGAATCTCCTCCACCAAAGTCACACCCTACCTCTCCCCCAACACGCCAAATCCACCATTCCCAAGATCCTTCGCAACCTCAAACGCGCCCTCCGAGGCATCCCGCCTTTGGTCGATCGCTTCGCCGGCCATGAAACGGCCCTTAAGCAAATCCTCGCTAGCCAACACTACGATCTCATCTGGGTCGAACACTTCTGGGCCGCCACCTACGCCCCTCTCCTCAAACAACACACGAGCAAACTCGTCCTCAACCTTCACAACATAGAACACGCCTACTACGATTCCCTCGCCGCCACCTCTCCTCTTCACCACCGCCCGCTCCTCCATCACTTCGCACAAAAAGCAAGGGCGTACGAAGCCCAACTCCTCCCTCACTTCCACCTCCTCCTAACCACCTCACAACATGACAAAGCCCGCATCACTCACGCAAACATCCAAGTCTTCCCCAACACCATCCCCTGGCACGATCTCCCCACCCAGCCCCGCTCAGAATCTCTCGTCTTCACCGGCAACTTCGCCTACACTCCTAACCAGCAAGCCCTCCACTGGTTTCTAGAGAACTGCTGGGCCAACCTCCTTAAAAAAAAGCCCAACCTCCGCCTCCGCCTCGTAGGCAAAGAAATTCACTACGCCCACTCGAGCCACCCCAATATTGACTACATCGGCCCCGTCCCGGACGCAATCGTAGAGATTGCAAAATCCAGACTTGCTATTGTCCCCCTCCTCTCCGGCTCCGGCACACGCCTCAAAATCCTCGAAGCCTGGGCCGCCGGAACCCCAGTCATTTCCACCTCACTAGGTGCCGAAGGCCTCGAAGCAACGCCGGGCCAGCACCTGATAATCGCCGAAGATCCAGACACCTTTACCCAAACCATCCTTGATTTGTTCGACAATGAAAGTGTTCGTTCCCGCATCACACAAGCTGCGCGTAGTCTCTATGAGACCAGCTACACTTGGCAAACCGCGCGCAAAATCCTATCAGAATTGGATCTGTAACACTTTTGCCGACTTTCACCTCCAAATCGTTGGAATATAATGTGAAGACTTACATGCGCTTTGCGATTGACGCGCATACCATCGGACGACACCTAACGGGGAATGAAGTCTATGTCCGCAACCTGCTGGAGAATTACGCCCGGCTGGACCGCGACTCTCAATTCTTCGCATACGTGTGTTCCGAGTACGCCTCATCCGAAGTCCCCAATCGCTTCGAAAAACGCAACGTCTCGGCTAACCCCTTCCTCCGTCTCGGCTTTGATCTTACGCGCCGCGTGCTCATCGATAAACCAAGCGTCCTCCACGTCCAGTACACCGCTCCTCTTTATTGCCCCATCCCCTTCGTCGTCAGCGTCCACGACGTAAGCTACCTTGAGCGCCCCGAATACTTCACCACCGCGCGCCGCCTCCAGCTCAAAGCCACCGTCGCCAATACCGTCAATCGTGCCGCCCGGGTCCTTACCGTCAGTGAATTTTCCCGCCAGCGCATCATGGCCGCCTACAACCTTCCGGCCGAGAAAATCGAAGTCATCTACAACGCTGTCTCCCCGCACTTCCGCCCCGTCCCACCCAAAACTGCCTTCCTCACCGTCAGTGAAAAGTTCGGCGTTCAGTACCCCTACATCCTCTCTGTTGGCGACCTCCAGCCTCGCAAAAACCACATCGGCCTAATCGCCGCTTACGAAGAGCTGATCCGCAACTACCCGCAGCTCACCCACCACCTCGTCCTCGTCGGCAAGCCCACTTGGTTTGCCCCCCGCGTCTATGAAGCCGCCAAACAATCCGCAGTCTCAGAACGAATCCACTTCACCGACTTCGTCAACGACGAAGATCTCCTTCACCTCTACAACGCCGCCGAACTCGTCGTCTACCCCAGCTTCTACGAAGGCTTCGGTCTGCCCATCCTCGAAGCCCAGGCCTGTGGCCGCGCCATCGCCTGCTCTAATACCTCAGCCATGCCAGAAGTAGCCGACAGCGCCGCCCTCTTCTTCGACCCCACCTCCAAATCCGAAATCCTCAAAGCCATGCGAGACCTCCTCCTCGACACCGACCTCCGTCAACGCATGGAACGCCTCGGCATCAAAAACGCCGCCCGCTTCAGTTGGGAAAAATCCGCCCGCCAGACCCTCGAGGTCTATTACGAAGTCGCCGGCCGCCGCCCCAAGAAATCGAAAGTACACGCTCGCACCGCCCAAGCCGTCCAATCTACATGAGCCCCCGCTGGATCCTCCTCCCTCTCCTGGCCACCACCCTCACCGGAGCCACAGAAACTCTCCGCTACAACGTCAATTGGCCCAGCGGTCTCTCACTGGGCGAGGCCACGCTCACCTCCGATAACATCGACGCCTCAGCCGCCTCGCGCAAATTCGAGCTGCGTCTGGACGCTTCGATCCCGGGCTTTGCCGTCATCGACGAAGTTACATCGCTTGCCAAGCCCGACTACTGCTCGATCCGACTCGATACCAAGCTCAAGCACGGCTCAAAAATTCGCGAAGAGCGCACCGAATTCAAACCCGAAGAAGGCTTCGCTGAACGCCAAACCGCCAAGGGCGGCAAAACCAAGCTCCCCCTTAATACCTGCGGCCGCGACGCACTCGCTCTCATCTACTACCTCCGTTCAGAACTCAAACAGGGCCGCCTCCCCGGTGCGCAAACCATCTACTTTGGTGCCGCCTACCAGCTCAGTTTCAAATTCGGCGGCTCATCCAATCTGCAGATCGGCTCCGGCACAGAACCCGCCGACAAGCTCGACATCGTGATCCAGGGCCCCGCCTCCAAACACGCCATCGAAGTCTTCTTCGGCCGCGACGCGATGCGCACGCCCCTCATCTTCCGCGTCCCTCTCCCCCTTGGCGCATTCACCATGGAGCTGCAGCGCTAGATGCGGATCGCGTTCTTTTCCCCGCTCCCACCAGCCAAAAGCGGCATCGCCGATTACTCCGCCGCCCTCCTCGAACCCCTCAAAAAAATAGCCACCGTCGACGTCTTTGAGACCGCCCCCGCCAACCTCGATTCCTACGACGCGATCCTCTACCAGCTAGGCAACAATGCCTACCACTCCGCCATCTACGAGTGCGCCCTCAAACACCCCGGCGTCATCGTCCTCCACGAAGCTAACCTCCACCACCTCCACGCTGAGCGAACTATTAGGCGCGGCAACTGGGACGAATACGTCAACGAAGTCGCCTACGACGGCGGCCCCCAGGCAAGACAATTTGCCGAACGGGTCCGCCGCCTCGAAGTAGGTCCAGACTACGAAGGCGTCCCGATGCTCAAGCGCATCCTCGAAACCGCCAAAGGCGTCATCGTCCATTCCGATTGTGTCGGCCAATCCGTCCGAGACGCAGGCTACACCGGCCCCCTCACCAAAATCTGGCACGGCGCATGGATCGATCGCGACCCCACCAAGCCGCCCTTGCGCGACTTCTACCGCAGCAAACTCGGCCTAGACCCCTCCAATCCCCTAATCGGAGCCTTCGGCTTCCTCAAGCCCTACAAGCGCATCGCAGAATCGCTCCGCGCATTCCGCCGCCTCACCCGTCTCAACCCGAGCGTCCGCATGATCCTCGGCGGCGAAGCCCACCCCGAACTCAACCTCGACACCCTCCTCAAGAGCCTCGGCCTCGAAGAATACGTCCGTGTTCTAGGCTATCTCCCCATCGAAGACTTCCACCACTACATGGAAGCCTCCGACATCATCTTGAACCTCCGCTACCCAACCGTAGGCGAAAGCTCAGGCACCCTCCTGAGAGCCTTCTCGCTAGGCAAACCAGTATTAGTAACCGACATCGGCAGCTTCAAGGAATACCCCGACGAGATCTGCCTTAAAGTCCCCTCGCCGCCAGACACCGCCGAAGAAGACACCATCTTCGAGTATCTCAACCTACTAACCTCGCGCCCCATCTACGGCCGCACCTTGGGCGCACGAGCCCGCCGCTGGGTAGAGCAGGAGTGCCCCTGGGATCTCGTAGCTCAACGCTATCTAGACTTCCTCAAAGGCGAAACCACAACTTCGCAACCCCAACTCCCCGCACCACCCACAACAGAAGTCCCCCCCGGGCAAATCCTCACCTGGGCCCAGGACGAAGGTGGCAAGCAATACACCAATACCCACATCACCCGTCTAGCCAAGACGCTCTCTTTGACTCCCACCGGCGACGAAACCAAGTCGATCCTGGAGATGGGCGCGTATATGCAGATCACGCCAGCCCTCAAATATCAACTCGGCTACGGCCACGTCAGAGGCTGCTATTACGGCAAAGCCGGCCAGACAGACCATCACGAGATCGTGAGCGATCAGGGCCAACCCTTCGCCTGCGACGTCGATCTCTTCGACGCTGAAAAAGACATCTTCCCTTATCCAGACGCATCCTTCGACACCGTCCTCTGCTGCGAACTCCTGGAGCATCTCACCGCCGACCCGATGCACATGATGAGCGAAATCCACCGCGTCTTAAAGCCCGGCGGCAGCCTCCTCCTAACCACCCCAAACATATCGAGCCACCGCGCAATTCATGCGATCCTCCACGGCTACCATCCCAGCTTCTTCCCCGCCTACATCCTGCCCCGCAAAGAAGGCGAAGACGCCGAAGCCCGTCACAACCGCGAATACACCGCCAAAGAAGTCCATCTCCTCTTCTGGGAAGCGGGCTTTGAAATCACCCATCTCGAAACCGGCGAATTCCTCGACGCCCCTCATCCCGAGCAGCACTTCATTTCGCACCTGCTGGAGCACTATAATCTGAGCAACGACCTCCGCGGCGACGGCATCTACTGTGTCGGTCGCAAAGCCGGCCCGGTCCGTAACCGCTACCCCGGTTGGCTCTATGCCTGAGTTCCAAACCTACAAAGTAACTTCAAAGCGCTACCACTTACAAATCGACTGCACTCTCAACTCCAGTGCAACCGTAGGCTGCCACTGGGTCGATCCCGATACCGGCCGCTACCTCAAAGAATCCCCCTGGCAGCAGGCCTCCCCATCTACAACCATTGAAGTAGAAGTCCCCGAAGCCCCCGGCAAATACCGCTTCTACATTGCAACCAAA
>JBKJUN010000934.1:0-4361 GCA_046590555.1 Bryobacter sp.
GAAGATCGGTTCAGCGACTTCAAATCCAGTCGGCTGCGGGGGCACCTTTTCACAAACTATGGCGATCGGCTCTAGTGTGACGGTTACCGAAACCGGCACCACTCTAAGCAACTACACGACAGCGATAAGTTGTGGCACTAGCGGTTCTTCTCAAACCAACTCGCATACGTTTCTTATGCCGAGTGCGGCGGTAGGCTGCACGATCACCAACACGCGTAAATCTTACGACGTCACCGTGAGTAAGGTATGTTTGCCGACGAACGCTACCGACAGATTCAAGCTCACGGTGAACGGTAGCCCATCCGGGGAGCTAGCCTGTGGCGGTAATGTGATTGTTCCTGTTGTCGGGGGCGTCGGTGTCACAATCGCCGAAGTCGCTGGCACCGGAACTCTACTTGAAAATTATGTCTCCGATATAGCTTGTACAGGCCTCACGCTAGGCGGAAGCGGGCTGTCTCGAACGTTCACGATGCCGAATGCTGCCGTAAACTGCACCGTTACCAATACGCGTAAATCCTACAACGTCACAGTCAATAAAGTATGTCTGCCGACCAACGATATTGATAGATTCAATCTCACTGTGAATGCTAGCGGATCCGACATAGGTTGCGGCGGTCAGGTGGTCAAACTTGTTGCCGGTGGCACTGATGTCACCGTCGCCGAAGCCGCTGTCAGTGGAACTGACCTTACGAAATATGTCTCCGAAATAGCATGTGGAGCCGATATCACTCTTGGCGGTAGCCTGCGGTCTCGCACGTTCAAAATGCCAGATGCGGCTGTAACTTGCACGGTGACCAATAGCAAACCCAGTGTTACGGTCTCAAAGACCTGTAAGGCAGGTATCAGCGGCTCACCACTTGCAGTTTCAGTTGCCTCCGAGGGTAAGGTCTGCAATACGGGACCCATCGCGCTGACGGGCTTCGTGTTAACGGATGTCCAGATGATCGGTGGGGTTGCTGGCGTTTCCGGTACCGTATCCTTTGACACCACAACGCCGCTGGCAGCTGGCGACTGCCGAGATTACACGAGCACCTTCACGACGACGCAAGCGTCTTCTGGAACTTGCGCTCCAGGAGATGCGACGTGCACAATTGCATTCACTGACAGGGTAACCGTCAGCGCCAACGGAAGCGAAGTCAGCGTCACTGATAACAAGTCTGCCACTTGTTCGCTCTGTAAGTTGTAGTCAGTGAGCCAACTCCAGCCTAAACCTCGCGCCGGACTTCCCGGCGCGGGGTTGTTTTTCTCTCAGGCCGAACTCATCCACAGCGGCGTCCTGCCGCATTGGTACTTGTCGCCACCACTACTGTAAACGAGTGAACCGAACCGATCCCGCTGACCGGCATGTGCTTGCCGCCGCAATCGTGGGCCGCTGCGATGTGATCGTCACTCAAAACCTGAAGGCTTTGCCTGATGCAGCGTTGGCACCCTTCGATATTGAAGCCAGCGCCCTTGGCGACCCCGGCTCGCAGGGCTGGGATTGAAACCCGCACAAGCGCGAGGACATGCTGATGACAATAAGCGCAGGCCTAGGGCAGAACCGTAAAAGTGTTTGCGGTTGACAGCATCATGGTGGTCTCCCCGTTGGGTGTCATCACGCGCACGAGCCTTGGGCCAAGGTTGGCACCGGCGTCAATCTTGACTGTCACGGTGAGTTGGGTTCCACCAGCGTTCACCTGGATATTCGACGCCGTGAATTTGGAGTCACGATCTGGCGACTTCTGTTTTCCGTTACCCTTTCCGTTGCCGTTGCCATTCCTCATCATTGCTGTTGGCGGGTAGAAAATCACGTCCGTTGCTCCATCAAGACGAGTTCCAACAATCGTCATCGTTAACGTCAGATTGGCCTTTGAGGAAGCGGGGGCGATCGAAGTCAGCACCGGCACATTTGTCGCTTTGTCGCGATCCTCCCGGTCATCCTCTTCGTCATCGCTTGAGCGCACCGCTGTGATGCGCCCCGTCACTTTGTTTGTCACTAAATCGATCAGGACGATCGTTCCGCTGCCTTGATTGGTAACCAGCAGAATCTGGTCTTTGGTATCCACGGCCAAAGCCCGCGCACCGGAATCCACCTTGATCATGTTGAATTGGCCGGAAGGAACTCCGCTTGTAACAACAACCGGCAGAAGAGCAACGGAAGCTCCGGTCTGATTGGCAAAGTAAATGTTGGATCCCACAACCGCCAGGTCACCCGCGCCGCCACCTTTGGAAGGATTTGCCTCGAAGCGAGTGATCTTTCCATCGGCCAGACTCAGCAACAAAAGGGCACCCTTGTTACCGGCTGCGACATCGAGAAGCACGAGGAATCTGCCTCCAGTCAATATTTGAATGGCCATTGGCCGCACATCGGAATCAAGCTGAATCGTCTTGGTCACCGCAAGCGAGGCTACATCGATCACGCTGATTGTCGCGTCATTCTGATTGGTCACATAGACTGAGGGCAGCAGGAGATCGCTTGCGATTCCTCGTGGCCCGTGTCCGACTGGAATCGTCTTGACCACTGCTTTGGTGGTGAGATCAATTACGGTTAGGTTTCTCGAAGCTTCATTGGCGATGAAGGCGAGATTGCCCCGGATTGCGACGGCGATCGGACTGGTGCCCACCGGAATCTCTCCAGTGATTTTGTAAGTGATCAGATCGAGCAGTGCTACTTTGGCTTTTCCACGCTCGGCGATGACGGCAATTGTGCCAGCAGCATTAACGGCAAGCGCAACCGGTTCTGAATCTTCGGCGAGGGCGATGGTCCTGGTGATTTTTTTCAGGCCAATGTCGATCAGACGCACCACATCGTCGTTTTCATCTGTGATCAAAGCAAGGCTCGAGTTGGGGATGTAGGCGATTCCAGCAATCTCACGATTCCGTGTCTCATTATCCTTATGCTTGGGGAAAGAGGAATTCCCGGCCTGCGGCAGGACGACAATTTCGACGATGTTACTTACACGGGTTCCCGCCCGGACGATTACCGGGACACGCCCCGCTCCCGCCAGATCGTCGGTCAGGTGGATGTTGATCTGCTGGAGTCCAGCACAACAGGGCGCATTGCCGAAGAAGAGCACAGGCACGCTAACCCCACCAACCGTGACTTCAGGCTTGGCGGCGACATCGAGCCCTGTGAGAAAAATCGATAAGTACGCTTGACGTACTGGCGCGCTAGCGGTGAATGCGCCCAAGCGAAAGGTTAAGGCATCGACGATCGCTCCATGATGGGTTCCGTCGCCGGTCATTGAAAATAAACCCGGAGAGGCGCTAGCGTCGATCGTGACCGGCCCGGTAAAGGTACCATTGGGGGACTTTACAGTGAGGGTTTGCGCTCCCAAAGGAGCATTCACCGGAAGCACCGCGTTGATTTGATTGCGAGATATGAAATGGAGAGTCAGGGATACAGTGCCTACGGTTACCTGTACACCGCCCAAAGTCGTTGGTGGATTGGCGGCATCAGGAGTCACCGCAGTCTGGCTCGCGAGGTTGGATCCGAAGATCGAAATGATGGTCCCGGGCGCGAGAGAACCTCCACTAAGAGAAGCAGCATTGACAACCGTCAAGGTGTCAACTGCAAAGGCGGTATTGAGGGACAACAGGGCGCCAAAGACTAAGGCTTTAAAGAGCATGGTTTTCCTATCTGGACGCGGTCTGCCACGACTGAGGCAATTATAGTGCCAAATCCAAGCTGTTGAAAGAAAAAGAAACGACGATTCAGAAAGGATGTAAAATTTACCGCTTCATAAAGAATTGTATAGTTTAGACTTCCTTCCAATTGCAGCAGAGTGGGGTTTGACAGTTAGTTTGGGACGACAAAACGAAATCATCCGTTTTGGCCTTGCAATTGCAGCAACTGGCTCTATCGTCTTTGTGTCTGACGAATGAGTTAGGATCTTGGATAAGGATGGGTATAAAAATGAATCGTCGTAATCTGTTTGGAACTGGCTTTGCCTTTATCACTGCCGCCGCAGCAAGCGCGTTGGGCAAAGACAAAGACAAAGACAAAGACAAGGATGACAAGCGGCAAGGTAAAGGAAAGGTCCACCAGGATAAGGACAACGACCAGGGAGAGAAGCATCGAGGCAAAGGCAACAATGATGGTTATTTCCGTGTCGAAGATCACGCCTATTTGAGGCAGTATTACGGTGGCCCAGTCAGTCTGCCTCCAGGATTGCGTAAAAAGTATTCTCGCACCGGCAAGCTTCCGCCGGGCTGGGAGAAGCGCTTTCAGCCATTTCCTCCGGCGCTGGTGCAGCAATTGCCTCCAACTCCGCCGTACTACGAACGCGGTTACCTAGACGGCCAAGCAGTGGTTTTTGATCGCCGCACACGCACCATTGTCGATGTTCTTAATATTGTGGGCGGGGCCATGCGCCAATAAG
>JBKJUN010001054.1:0-7938 GCA_046590555.1 Bryobacter sp.
CTCCAAGGCTTGCCAGGTGGCGGCAGTGCTTCGATGAGTTCGATGGGGCTGCTGGCGGATAACCAGTGGAGCAGCGGCATTCATGTTGTTGGCGTATCGATTCCAGAAGGTGAGGCCGGGCCGCTACGCAATGCCGTAGGGCCGAACTTCTTCGGCGTAATGAGGGCAAAAATGCTTGAAGGGCGGGATTTTGTAGAAAGTGACAATCGTGCGGAAGCGCCGCTTGTCGCGATTGTGAACCAAAGCTTCGCCCGTCGCTACTTTGGTATGGAGTCTGCTCTGGGGCGGCAGATTGGCCCCGGCGTGAGAACCGGTGATGTTGCAAAGCATTACACAATCGTTGGTGTTGTTGGCGACCTGCGAGACTCGAGAATCAACGTCGCACCAGAACGGTATTGGTACGTCCCTCTTGCCCAACAAAACCGCATGGACAGCGTCGACGTCTATTTGCGCAGCAGTGCGTCTGGTCCTGGTGTAGCCACTGTGCGAGCCGCCATTGCGGGGCTCGATCGAGCCGTGCCAATTTCTGAGGAGGGAACTGTTGAACTTGCAGTGGAAACACAATTGCGCCAGGAGCGCCTCGTGGCTCGACTGTCAGCCTTCTTTGCTGCTGTAGCCTTATTGCTGGCCGTGGTCGGGCTCTACGGCGTGATGGCCTACACGGTGGAACGCAAGACCAAGGAGATCGGGATCCGCATGGCACTGGGGGAATCTCGCGGTGAAGTGCTTTGGAAGGTAATCCGTGAGACTTTGCTCTATGTCGGTGTGGGTGTCTCGATTGGAGTACCGCTGGCAATCGGTTTGGGCCGCCTGGCAGAAAAGATGTTGTTTGGGGTCAAGCCTACCGACTGGCTATCGATTGGTTTAGCCGTAGTCGCAATCACTGTCTTTGGGCTTCTGGCTGGCTTGGTGAGTGCTCGCCGGGCTGCCTCCATTGAGCCGCTGGCTGCGCTCCGTATAGAATAAGCGGCGTGATCTCTCGCAGAACCCTTATACAGACTGGAGCGGCCAGTGCCGCACTGGCACAAACCGCTGCTTCAAAAGGCATAGTTACCAAGGCCAGCTTTACCTCGACAAAGCTCTTTCCTGGCAGTGTTCGAGACTATTGGGTTTATGTGCCAGCGATGGCGGCTCCCGATGGTGGCTATGCTCTCATGGTCTTTCAAGATGGGGCCGGTTTTATTGGTGAGACCGGGCGCTTCAAAGCAGCAGATGTTTTTGATCGCTTGATCGCCGCAGGCGACATGCCCCCAACCTTGGGAGTGTTCATTCAACCCGGAGTGATGCCTGCCTTGAATGGCGACACACAACAGGCGCGTTTCAATCGCAGCTATGAATACGACGGCATGGGCGATCGTTACGTCCGCTTCCTCCACGAGGAATTGTTGCCCGAAGTGGGCAAGGTGCATAAGATCACCTCAGACCCAAACCTGCGTGCGATTGGTGGTTCCAGCTCTGGAGCGATTGCTGCCTTTACTGCAGCCTGGAATCGGCCTGACCTCTTCCGCCGCGTACTTTCTTACATCGGTTCCTACGTGAATCTGCGGGGTGGCGATTGGTATCACGACATCGTTCGCAAGACTGAGCCCAAGCCGCTACGTGTCTATCTGCAAGACGGGTCTTCAGACCTCAATATCTATTCAGGCAGTTGGTGGATGGCCAATCAAACTTTGGCGCTGTCGCTCGATTACGCAGGTTATGAGATGCGCTTTGACCGCGGTACAGATGGCCACAACTCCAATCACTCCTCGCGCGTCTTTGTCGAAAGCCTTCAGTGGCTGTGGGCCAATTGGAAGCAGCCGATTGTGGCCTCTAAAGGAAACCCAAAATCGGAGCGGCAATACATAACAGAGTTTCTCGATCCCGCGTCTGGCTGGGAGGAAGTCTCCTCTGGTCACGGATTTACCGAGGGGCCGGCTGTCGATAAAGATGGCAACGTATTCTTTACTGACGTGCGCCAGGACAAGATTCACAAGATCGATCACGCTACTGGCAAGGTGACGCTCTTTAAGGAACAGAGTGGCGGCGCTAATGGCCTGATGTTTGGGGCTGATGGCCGCCTCTACGCCTGCCAGAACAAGAAGCGCCAGATCATCGCTATCCATCCCGATGGACGTGAGGAAGTGCTTGCTACCGACGTTGGCTCTAATGATCTGGTGGTGAATGCAAAGAATGAAATCTGGTGGACTGAGCCCGCCCAACACAAGATCTGGTTTACCGATGGCAAGGGTGCGAAGAAGGTCGTCCACGAAGGACTCGACTTTCCGAACGGAATCATTCTGTCGCCAGACCAGAGCCTTCTCATGTGCGTGGACATGCGCTCGAAGTGGGTCTGGAGTTTTCAGGTGATGCCCGATGGGTCGCTTGCGAATGGACAGGCCTTTTATCACCTGGAGACTTGGGATTACGACACCCAGTCTGGTGGCGACGGGATGACGATGGATACCGAAGCGCATCTTTATGTTGCAACGCGGTTAGGAATTCAAATCTGTGATGCTCCGGGACGCGTAGTAGGAATTATTAACAATCCGCAGAACTTGCAGCCATCTAATTGCGTATTCGGAGGACCGGGTCTGGATACCCTGTACTCGACGAATCGCGAAAAGGTCTTCAGGCGCAAGATGCGCAGAAAAGGTTTACGTTCATGGTCTACATTAAAACCGCCGCAGCCGGGGCTCTAGTATTTCTGACTTGCCCGGCAATCTTCGGGCAGCCAATCACCACCGAGGAGCGTCGCAAGACGGTTGTCGAACTGGAGCGCACGCGCGATCTCCTCCTGAATTCCCTTGATGGGGTCAGCGAAGCAAATGGAATGAAGAAACCTGCAGCCGACCGCTGGAGTGTTATCGAGTGTGTCGAGCACCTGGCACTCACCGAGCGGGGCATCTTTGCTGCCATGCAAGCGACCCTCAAGAGCCCGGCGTCGAGCGAAGAAGATCGTGCCAAGACCAAAGGCAAGTCAGAAGCCTTGGGCATATTCATGCCAGATCGTAGCCGCCGCGCTGCAGCGCCGGTTGAAGTGGCCCCCAAAGGAATGTTCAAGACCCTTGCCGAAGCCCGTGGCGCATTTGAAGCGGCGCGAAAAGACACCATCTCGTTTGTCACGACTACAGAGTTGCCTCTGCATTCGCATGTGACGAAGCACTTTGCCTTCGGCGAATTGGATGCTTACCAGTGGTTTATTTTGATGGCTGGACACGTCGAGCGCCACACCAAACAGGTGAACGAAGTAAAGGCTACTTTTTAGGGTTGGGGATGGCGTCGCCGAGGTTCATCGAGCCGCCGCCTTCTGAAACGTAATTGCGATTCCAGGAGGGGATCTCGAATTCTACGTCACCCGAGACGATACACTGGCAGCCCAGACGCGAGTGCAATGTGAGGCCGGGGGCAAGATCGAGCTTGTCCTGCTCGTCTTCTTCCATGGGTGAGAGATTGTCGTCGCCTTTCTTGATTACGACGTGGCAGGTGGTGCAGGCACAGGACCCACCACAGGCATGTTCAATGTGAAAGCCGAAGTGTTCGGCGAGGTCGAGGAGGCTCAGGGGTTTGCCGTGGTGACCGTAGGGGACTGAATCAGGGGTGAACTCGTAGGTCGAGCCATCGTTCAAAAGCGTGATTTTCGGCATGATTTCGCTAAAAGTCCAGTATAGCGTTGCTATATTGAAAACAGTGTTCCACAGCCTAGAACGCTCGATTTCCCGAGCCGTTTCGAATTACCTCCAAACGAATTACGCAGTAGATGTTCCGGTTACGACCGAACAGCCAAAGCAGTCGAGTTTTGGCGAGATGGCTCTGCCCGTTGCCTTTCAATTGGCAAAGCAACTGAAGAAAGCTCCCGTTGTGATTGCCAAAGAACTGGCAGCGGGCCTTACAGGGCAGATTGAAGGCGTCGCGGCTTTTGAAGTAGCCAACGGCTATCTCAATGTCCGTTTTGATCGCGGCTGGTTTGCCCGCGAGATCCTGATTGGCAATGCACTGGAGACTCAGGAATTCTCGATTCGCAAGACCATCGTCGAACACACCAACATCAATCCAAACAAGGCCGCGCACATCGGGCATTTGCGGAATGCCATCCTTGGCGATACCTTCGTCCGAATGATGAAGGCGATGGGGACTCGCGTCGAAACGCAAAACTACATCGACAATACCGGCGTCCAAGTGGCTGACGTCGTCGCTGCATTTCATTTTGTCGAGAAGAAGACAGCGGCCGAAGTAGCAGAAATGGCTAAGAAGCCGCGCTTTGACTACCTTTGCTGGGATCTCTACTCAAAGGTCGCGCAGATGGAAGAAGTCAAGGGCTGGCGCACCGAAACGATCCACTCGATCGAGAGTGGTGAGGGTGCCCTTTCCGAGATGGGCCATGTAGTGGCCGATGCCATTGTCGATTGCCATTTGAACACCATGTTTCGTCTGGGTATCCAGTATGATGTCCTGCCGCGCGAGAGTGAAATTCTGCACCTCAAGTTTTGGGCAAATTGCTTTGAGCTGCTCAAAGATAAGCAGGCAATCTATTTTGAGAATGAAGGCAAGAACAAGGGGTGTTGGGTCATGCCCGGGTCGGCCTTCCGTGAGAATGCGGGCGAGGAAGATTCAAAAGTAATCGTTCGCTCGAACGGCACCGTAACCTACGTCGGCAAGGACATTGCTTACCAGCTTTGGAAGTTTGGCTTGCTCGGCAAGGACTTCTATTACCGAAAGCTGCGAACTTATCCCGATGGCCACGTCTGTTATGTTTCGCAGGCAACTCCCGAGGGTGCGGAACGAGTTCAGTTTGGAGGCGGTACGAGCGTTTTTAACGTGATCGATTCGCGGCAGAGCTACTTGCAGGACGTGGTCGTAGCAGGGCTGAAAGCTCTCGGCTACCCGAATCAAGCCGAGAAGAGCATTCACTTCAGCTACGAGATGGTGGCGCTGACTCCGCGTACTTGTGTCGAGCTTGGCATCGAGTTGAGCGATGAGGACAAAGCCAAGACTACTGTCGAGATGAGTGGTCGTAAGGGCCTGGGCGTCAAGGCCGATGACCTGATCGATCAGTTGATCGAGCGGGCACAGATTGAGGTGGATTCCAGGCACGCCGGGAAGTCGCAAGAGAGCCGCGCCAAAGTGGCCGAGCAAATTGCCGTCTGTTCGCTGCGTTATTTCCTGCTGAAGTTCACTCGTACCAGCGTCATTGCCTTCGATCTCCAGGAAGCACTCAGCTTCGAAGGCGAGACTGGCCCCTATGTGCAGTACGCCGCAGTGCGGGCAAACAACATCTTGCGCAAGGTAGCCAATCTTCCGGACTTCAAGGCCGTGCTGCCTGAAGAAGTTTTGCGAACAGTTCTTGAGACAGAAGACCTCTGGCAACTCCTGCTCGATGTATCGCGTCTGGAGAGTGTCCTCGAGGCAGCCGTGAATAGCGGTGAGCCGGCAGCGCTGGCGAAGTACGCCTTTCAGTTGGCCCAGGGCTTCAGCAAGTTCTATCACGACTACCGCGTTCTCGATGAAGCCGACGAAGCGCGTCGAAATGTGTTGTTGTGGATGACGATGCACTTTGCGAAACAGCTTGAGAAGACCCTCAATACGCTGGGTATCGCAGTGCCGGAGTACATGTAAATGGATGTTCCAGATATTCTGGCGAAGATCGTTGAGCGTAAGCGGGAAGAGCTTGTGCTGCTACGGCCTCGACGAGCAGAACTGGAGCGTAGAGCTGCGGATCTGGTTGGCAAGCAACGGGGCTTTGCCTCGAGCCTTCGCATTCGCTCGCTGATTTCACCGGCAATCATTGCCGAGATCAAGAAGGCATCGCCCTCGCGCGGCCTATTGTCCGATGATTTTCGACCCACCGACATAGCCCGTGCCTATGAGTTGGGCGGAGCGGCATCGTTGAGCGTATTGACGGACCGCGATTTCTTTCAGGGCTCGCTCGAAGATCTCGTCGCCGTGAGACGAGCCGTCGGTTTGCCGGTAATCCGCAAAGACTTTACCCTGGAAGAAGGCCAGATCATCGAAGCGGCTGCCCATGGGGCGGATGCTGTTTTGCTGATCGCAGCGCTGCACGATACAGGCAGTCTGCGGCGCCTGCGCGAATTCGCTGGATCGCTCGGCCTCGACGTGCTTGTCGAAGTCCACGATGCCGATGAACTGGCGCGCGTCATTGAAAGTGGTGCGACGATCATCGGCGTCAACAATCGCGACCTGCGTACCTTTGAAGTCAACCTCGAAACCTCAATCGCACTGGCTGCTGCCATTCCGGCTGCTGCGGTCAAAGTCAGCGAGAGTGGAATCTTCACTCGCGAGCATATCGAAAGCCTGCGGGCGGTTGGCTACCAAGCCTTCCTCGTAGGTGAAAGCTTGATGAAGAATCCGGGGGCGCTGAAGGAGTTGGTCGCTTGATCGTAAAAGTCTGCGGGATCACCAACGCAATGGACGCGCTGACTGCACTGGACGCCGGTGCCGATGCGATTGGTTTCAACTTCTGGCCCGGCAGTTCACGCTATGTGAAGGACCGCGCTTTCTTTGCCGACCTGCCGGATGATTTCTGGCGTGTGGGATTGTTTGTTAATGAAGACCCGGCAAAGGTTCTTGAATTGATGGAGACCTTTCAACTGGACGTCGCGCAGTTGCACAAAATGGATTCGATCAATGGATTGCGCATCTGGAAAGCAATTGCTGTGGAAGGGCCTTTAACTCAAGAGCGATTGGACGCAGAACACACCGAGGCAGTAGTGCTCGATACTCCTGCTGGCGCGCTTGAAGGTGGGACGGGCAAAGTTTTTGATTGGAACCTCGTTCAGGGGCTCAAAGGCAAAATTGTTCTCGCCGGTGGCCTCGACGAAACCAACGTGGGCGAGGCGATCCGTCGCCTCAAGCCGTGGGGCGTGGATGCCTGTTCGCGGATTGAGTCCGAACCTGGCAAGAAGGATCGTACGAAGATGCGCTCGTTTATTGAAGCGGCGCGGAAGGAGTTTGACGCAGTATGTTGACCGTACCGGATGCTGGAGGCCATTTTGGCCCTTATGGGGGACGTTACGTTCCTGAAGTATTGATGTCGCCGCTCGAAGAGCTGGAGCAGGCCTTTCTGGCTCTCAAGTCTGATGCCGCGTTTCAAGCCGAGCTATCAGATTTACTAAAGAACTATGCCGGCCGGCCCACGCCGCTCTATTATGCGAAGCGATTGAGTGAGAAGCTGGGCGGGGCGAAGATCTATTTCAAGCGCGAAGACCTGCTGCACACCGGTGCGCATAAGATCAATAACGCTCTAGGACAGGCGCTGCTCGCCCGCAAGATGGGCAAGAAGCGCATCATTGCGGAGACCGGGGCAGGGCAGCATGGTGTTGCCACTGCGACGGCTTGCGCTTTGCTTGGCCTGCAATGTCGCGTTTACATGGGCGAAGAAGACATGCGCCGCCAGCGGCTCAACGTATTTCGCATGCGGCTTTGCGGAGCCGAAGTGGTGGGTGTCACCAATGGCTCGCGCACACTGAAGGACGCGATCAGCGAAGCGATGCGTGACTGGGTGACCAATGTTGACACTACCTACTATTTGCTCGGTTCAGCCCTTGGTGCGCACCCCTATCCGCTGATGGTCCGCGAATTTCACCGCTGTATTGGCGACGAATCGCGTGTACAGCTGCTGGAGCGGGAAGGCCGTTTACCCGACATGGCAATCGCCTGTGTTGGTGGTGGTTCCAATGCGATTGGTCTCTTCCATGCTTTTATTCCTGACCCTGGCGTAAAGCTGGTTGGTGTCGAAGCAGGTGGTAAGGGTAAGAAAACCGGTGAACATGCAGCTCGCTTTAGCGGCGGTGCGCCAGGCGTACTGCATGGTGCCTACAGCTACCTTCTGCAGGATAATGACGGCCAGGTTGCGCTGACCCACTCGATTTCGGCTGGCCTCGATTACGCACTGATCGGCCCTGAACACGCGCATTTGCACGACATCGGTCGAGCCGAATA